>NZ_RAWL01000915.1:0-567 GCF_003668885.1 Corallococcus sp. AB049A
GCAGGACGGGGGTGAAGGTGGCGACGACGGTGCTCTCGGTGGGCCCGTAGTGGTTGAAGAGGGCCACGGGTACTGAGGCAGGAGGGCCGTGGTGGAGGGCGTCGCCACCCGTGAGCAGGGCACGCAGAGCGATGGGCCGAGGCCACTCCTCACGCAACACAGCCTCGGCCAGGGGCGTCGGCATGAAGCAGGTGGTGATGGCTTCGCGGGCCAGCCATTGAATCAGCTGGGCGGGCTCGGCACGTACGGCGTCAGACGGGACGACAAGGCTGGCTCCAGAGGCCAGCGAGGGCCACACCTCCCAGGTGGAAGCGTCAAAAGCGACGCCAGCGGTGAGGGCGGTGGAGTCCCGAGGCGTCAGCGAGTAGGTGCGCTGGTGCCAGGAGACGAGGTTCATCAACGCGCGGTGGTGGACGGCGACGCCCTTGGGGCGGCCGGTACTACCGGACGTGTAGATGACGTAGGCCAAATCCTCTGGCCCCACGGACGCCACCGGGAGTGGCTGCATGTGGGCCGCGGACTCCACCTCCAGCGGGAGGACGCGCGCGGAGAGAGAAGGCAGCGAAG
>NZ_RAWL01000916.1:0-566 GCF_003668885.1 Corallococcus sp. AB049A
GGTGAAGTCGAACATGCAGGAAGTGCGCGCCCGTGGTGGCGAGCTGTTCGTGTTCGCCGACCAGGACAGCAACTTCAATGAGTCCGAAGGCGTGCACGTGATCCGCACGCCGCGCCATGCCGGCGTGCTCAGCCCGATCGTGCACACCATTCCGGTGCAGCTGCTGGCCTACCACACCGCGCTGGCACGCGGCACCGACGTGGACAAGCCGCGCAACCTGGCCAAGAGCGTGACGGTGGAGTAACACTCCCGGATCCGTTGAATGCTGCATGCGAAAAGGGGCCCGCGTGGCCCCTTTCGTTTGCGTGGTCGGCCATGCCAAGTGGGACAGCCACCGGGTGTTCTGTCCGCCGTCGGCAGCAGGCAATCATTCTTTAATGCGCGGCATCGGCTGTATTCAGCGGCGGTTTCAGCCGCGGTGCCATTCTCTGGATCGTCGGTTGGTTCCCACGACGAACTGTCCTATCGATGCCGGTAGTGACCGATGGTCGCAGTCGTAGAATCGATTTGACCGAGGTCCGGGTTGAGCGGTTGAGCCCACCTCGTTCGCGTTGCAGCACATCGCC
>NZ_RAWL01000917.1:0-557 GCF_003668885.1 Corallococcus sp. AB049A
CTTCTTGGCGCGCTCCTCCTCGAAGGAGTCCAGGTAGCGGCCTTCCGCGGGGTTGAGCGGCTTGGCGTCCGGGGCGTCCGGCAGGGGCTCCTTCACGGACTGGGCGGCTGCCGCACGTTCGGCCGTGGCCTGGCGGATGCGGGCCATCACCGAATCGAGCTTGGAGCCAATACCGAGGGCCATGGGCTTCTCCTGTCGCGACTGGGTCTTTTTTCTCCCGCATTATCCGCGCAGGACTTTGGAGGTTGCTTCCGGATCACGGGTTTTGACGGAAGCGCTTGATTTCCGACGCAACCGTGCAGGCGCCCGGGCCGAGAAACATGGAATCCTGGACTGAGGGGTACACTGGACCCATGGCGAACCGGCATGACAGGGACGATGGGCCTTCCGCGCCCGGCTCCGCGCCGCGCGTTTCGACGTCGCGGGAATCCTACGGTACAGGTAGAGCCAACGCGACGGGGCGGAGTGGGGCGGAGGCCTCGGCGCCTTCGCGGGGGGGCGAGTCGCAGCGGCTCTCGTCTCGGCAGGTGGGCCGGTTCGTCCCGCTGAAGGTGCTG
>NZ_RAWL01000091.1:0-23734 GCF_003668885.1 Corallococcus sp. AB049A
GGGGGAGGACGCCCCGGGTGGGGGACCTCAGGGCTTCTCAGGGCTCCTCAGGGCTTTTGGGCCACCACCAGCTCGAAGGGACCGGGCAGCACGTGCGCGTCGGTGAAGCCCGCGCCGGTGAGGCCCTCCAGGTAGAACTCCACCTCGCGCAGCCGGCTCACGCACGTGTCCACGCCGATGAGGAAGTAGGACCAGAAGAACTGGGCCGCCAGCCGCTCCGGGGTGCGGAACTCCTCGCAGATGAGCACGCGGCCACCGGAGGGCAGGGCGGCGAAGGCGGCCTGCATCAGCGACCGCGCCACCTCCGCGGGCCAGTCATGCAGCACGCGCACGAACGACAGCGCGTCGTAGCCCCGGGGCAGCGGCTCCTTCAGGAAGTCTCCGCCCACGAAGCCCAGCCGCTTGGGGGACAGGCCCGCGCGCTCGCGCGTGCGCGTGACCAGGGCCTCCGTGGCGGGCAGGTTGTAGACGTCCACGGCGAGCGTCGGGTGCTGACGCAGCAGGGCTTCCGCGAGCGTGCCGTCCCCGCCGCCCACGTCGAGCAGCCGGGACTCGGAGGGCCACAGGGTGCCCGCGTGCGCGCGGAACGTCTCCAGGATGGGGCCCAGGCCCGCGGCCATGCTGGCCTCGAAGCCCTCCACCTGCTCGGGCGTGCGCGGAGGCCAGTCGAACGACGTGGCGGACATGGAGTGCTCGCCGCGCAGCGTCTCCGGCAGCCGGCCGTGCAGGGCCTTCCAGTCGTACTTCTCGCGGTCGCGCTCCAGCGAGCCCTCGCCAAGCACGATGCGCGCCGCGTCGCGCAGGCCGGGCACGCTCCGGTAGCGCGCTGCCTCCAGCGCGTCGCTGGTCTGCTCGCGCTGCACCAGGCCCAGGCTCTCCAGGCAGTCGAGGAACTTGTAGAGCCGCTTGGGGACGAGGCCGTGCTTCGCCGACAGCTCACCCAGCGTCACCGGGCCGGGCTCCAGCGCGTCCAGCAGGCCCAGCTTCAGCGCCGTCTCCACGACGTCCATCGCGCGGGCGCCGTTGAACAGCAGGTGCAGGAGGGCGCGAGGCGATGGCGCCTCGCGCGTGAAGGGAGGCATCTGACTGCTCATGCGCTTGGATTGTGCTGCTCTTCGATGAGCGCGTCCATGAAGGCGTCCACTTCCTCGGGCGTGTTGTAGAAGTGTGGCGCGGCGCGCAGGAAGCCCCGGTGGCTGCAGATGAAGCCGCGCGCCACCAGCCGCTGCGTCACCTGTACATCGCCGGGGAAGCTCATCGCCACCACGCCGCCTCGCTGGTGCGGCTCGCGCGGCGTCACCACGCGCAGTCCCGCCGCGTCCGCGCGGGCCATCAGCCGGTCCGTGAGCTTCAGCGAGTGCTCACGCACGGCGTGGATGCCCACGCCCTTGATCAGGTCCAGGCCGGGCCGCGACAGCAGCACCATGAGGGGCGCGGGCGTGCCGCCCATCATCCGGCGCGCGTCCGGGGCGTAGTCCGTCGTCTGCTGGAAGCCCAGCGGGGACGCGCCGGCCAGCCACCCGGTGACGGCGGGGCGGAGGGTGGGCAGCAGGCCCGGGCGCATGTACAGGAACGCGGCCTCGGAGCCGCCCAGCCACTTGTGCGCGCCGCCCATGAGGAAGTCCACGTCCAGCGCGCGCACGTCGATGGGGACGGTGCCCACGGTCTGGTACGCGTCCGTGGCGATGAGGGCCCCGGCCGCGTGCGCCGCCTTCGCGATGCGCGCGAGGTCCAGCACTGCGCCGGTGGCGAAGGCGCCGTGGGCGACGCAGACGATGAGCGTGCGCTTGTCGATGGCCGCTTCCAGCGCGGCTTCGTCCACGCGGCCGTCCTTCGACGGGACGACGACCAGCTCCGCCCCGTAGCGCGCGAAGCCCTTCCAGATGAAGGGCACGGTGGGGAACTCCAGGTCGGTGATGACGACGCGGCGGCGCTCTCCGGAGAAGTCCAGGCACGAGGCCAGGCGCGACAGGTGCGCGCTCAGGTTGGTGTCCAGCGCCACGGAGCCGGCCGGAGCGCCGATGAGGTCCGCGACGCCGTCCGCGTACGCCTGCATCTGGGACAGCCACGTGTCCCAGGTGTCATCGCGCCACGCGCGCATGGTGTTCCAGTACTGCGCGAGCACGCCCTCCACGGCCCGGGGCAGCGCCCCGGTGGAGTTGCTGTTGAGGTACGTGCAGGTCTGGAGCAGCGGGTATTCCGCGCGCAGGGCTCCCGGGAGCGCCGCCACGGTCACGACTGGCTCCGCAGCTCCTGGGCGTGGACGTACGCCGACACCTGCGCGGTGTGCGAGTGCGTGTGAGGCCCGTGAGGCGTCGGAGCGTGGGGCACCGGCGCATGGGGCGCGGGAGCCGCCGCCGCATGAGGGGCCGGAGCATGCGGCGCCGCGTGCGGAGCATGGACCGCCGGAGCCGGCTGCGCGTGGGCCACCGGCGCGTGCGGAGCGTGGGGCACCGCGTGCGGAGCATGGACCGCCGGAGCCGGCTGCGCGTGGGCCACCGGCGCGTGCGGAGCGTAGGGCACCGCGTGGGCCGTGGCGGCGTGAGCGTGGGCCATCGGAGCGTGCACCGCGCCCGCGTGGGCCACCGGAGCGTGCTGCCCGTGCATCGCGGCCATCGGGCAGCCGCCACCGGTGGTGCGCGCCTCGTGCGCGGGGGCCGCGGCGGCGTACGCCGTGGGCGCGTGGGCCGCGTGCGCCTGGGCCACGGGCATCTCCATGTCCCTCATCGCGGCCATCGGGCAGCCGCCGCCGGAGCGCGACTCGCCCGGCGTGAAACCACCCTCGCGCTTCCAGCCCGCCGTCAGCTCCACGCGCACGTCCCACAGCGCGCGGAACAGCGGCAGCGTCATGCGCGCCTGCAGCACCTGCGACGGCAGCCCGTCCAGCGCCTTCACCGTGCGGTCGATGCCAATCGTCCGGCGCACCAGCTGGTAGTGCGCGTACAGCCATCCCTGGAAGCTCTCATCCACCGTCACCAGCTGCTCGCAGACGTGCTGCAGGTCCTTCGGCCCCCCAGCCGAATAGACCTGGAACAGCGTCAGCCCGCGACGCGCCAGCATGCGCTCCATCGCGGACTCCAACCCGTCCGCCGCGTGGCGAAGCGTGTTGTAGCCCGGCGACTCCTGCCCGCTGCCGTTGCCCAGGCTGCGGCGGATGACCTGGTACTCGGCCGGGGTCATCGTCTCCAGGATGGCCATCTCCGCGCTGATGCCCGCGAGGATCTTCTGCACCCGCACCAGCCGCGCCGACACCGCCCAAAGCGAGTCGCGGTCCATCTCCGCGACCACCTCCACCATCTCCCGCGACGCCAGCTTCAGGTACAGCTCCTGCGACTGGTGGACGATCTGGAACATCAGCTCGTCGTGGGACACCAGCTCGCCCTCCGGCGACTGCAGCGCCAGCAGGGTGTCCGTGTGCAGGTAGCGCTCGTAGTCCAGCTCGCCCTTGCCCACCCACTTCTTCAACATGACGTTGAACATGGGTTGAGTCAGCTCCAGCTTCAGCTTTTCCGCGTGGCTGTAATCGGTAGACGTGTGCAAGGTGCCTCCGGGGGGACGCAGGCAGTTCGTGGTGGGTAGAGCGCGCCCCAGTCGCAGGGAACAGTGAGCGCGTAAATCTCTAGAAGCGACTACCTTACAGCCCTTTTGGTGAACTTCAAGTCATACCGGGCTTGCGGGTTATCGATTTTTGAGATTCCCATCCAACCGGAGTACGGGGTGGCCCGAGGGGTCGGGCTCACCCATGGGGTGGGTCAGCTCTCAACCGGTGAGGGATTCCGGTTGGGTGACGCCGGGCGAGGCTTGAGGCGCATGGCGTTGAGCTTCTGCGCCAGGTCCGCGCCCTGGACACTCTTGGAGATGTAGCCGTCCGCGCCGGAGGCGATGGCCAGCGAGCGCAGCTTGGCCTCATCCGAGGCGGAGTAGAGGATGAAGCGGGTGCCCGGGGGGGCGTACTGGCGCGCCAGGCCCACGACCTTGTCCCCCTTGAGGGCGGGGAAGTTCACGTCGATGAGCACGAAGTCCGGCTCGGAGGCGCGCACGATGTTGGACACGCCCAGCGCGGATGTGTGGGTCTGCACTTCGAACCCGTACGCGCTCAGCGAGCGCTGCACGAGGTCGAGCAGGTCCGGATCGTCGTCCACGACAAGGACGCGCGGTTTTGCTTCAGCCATGGCTTCTCCCTAGGTACTGACGAATCGTCTCGATGAGCTGATCGCGGTCCAGGGGCTTGGTCATGTAGGCCGTGCAACCGGCCGCGTGCGCCTTGTCCTGGTACTCGCGACCCGCGTGCGCCGTAACGGCGATGACGGGCACATTCTGCCCATCCGGCAACGCGCGGAGCCTGCGGGTGACTTCCCAGCCGTCGAGCCGCGGCAGGGACAGGTCCATGAGGATGAGGTCCGGCGCGTCGTTGCGGGCCCGCTCCAGCCCCTGCTCGCCGTCCTCCGCCTCGATGAGGTCATACAGTCCGCCCAGGTACCTGCGGACGATGTCGCGGTTCTGCTCGCTGTCCTCCACGTACAGCACGCGAGGCAGCTTCCCCGCGCTGGCCGCCCGCTGGGACATCAGCAGTCCCTTGGCCTGGGAGATGACGTCCTCCAGCGCGGTGCCGCCCTTGCGCACGAAGCCGGCGAAGCCGTCGCGCAGGAGCGTCTCCTCTTCCTTGGACAGCGTCTTGCCGGTGAGCACCACCACCGGCACGGACAGCTTCTCCGCGCGCAGCCGGCGCAGGACCTCGAAGCCATCCAGGTTCGGCATCATCAGGTCCAGCACCACCAGCGACGGCGGCGACACGCGCGCCTTGAGCAGCGCGTCCTCGCCGTTGCGCGCCTCGTTGGTGGAGAAGCCCGCGCGGCGCAGGTTGCGGCTGACCAGCTCGCGCGTGGCCGCGTCGTCGTCCACCACCAGCACGTCGCCCGCGGCGGCCGTGGTGCCCGCGGAGGCCAGGCTCTTCTGCACCACCTCCACCAGGCGATCCGGCTCCACCGGCTTCACCAGGTACTCGCACGCACCCAGGCTGAAGCCGCGCGCGCGCTGCTCCTCCACCGATACGAGGATGACCGGGATGGAGGCCAGCGCCGGGTCGCTCTTCAGCTGGCTCAAGACGGACCAGCCGTCCATGCGCGGCAGGTGGATGTCCAGCAGGATGGCCTGCGGCTTCACGTCGCGCGCGAGCTTCATCGCGGCGATGCCGTCATTGGCCGTCACGACCTTGAAGCCCGCGGGCTCCAATTGGCCCGTGACGAGCTGCTGGATGAGCACGTCGTCGTCCACCACCAGCACCGTGCTGCCCGGCCGCGCCATGGGCGCCAGCTTCTGGGCCACGTCCTGGAAGGGCACCAGGCGCTCCGTGGCGTGCGGGCTGTCCGCGCCCACCGTCTTCGCCAGCACGTCCGGCAGCCGGACGGTGAAGGTGGAGCCGCGCCCCAGCGTGCTCTTCACGTCCACCGTGCCGCCCAGCACGCGCGTCAGCTCGCGCACGATGGCCAGACCCAGGCCCGTGCCGCCCACCTTGCGCGTGGTGGTGCCGTCCACCTGGCGGAACTTCTCGAAGATGAAGGGGAGCTGATCCGACGGGATGCCCACGCCGGTGTCCTCCACCGTCATCAGCAGCTCGCCGCCGCCCGCGGGCACCACCGTGAGCGCCACCTCGCCCGTGTCGGTGAACTTGGCCGCGTTGCTCAACAGGTTGAGCATGATCTGCCGCAGCTTCAGCGCGTCGGTGCGGATCTCCTTCGCCTCGTTGTCCACGTTCACCGTGAGGGCCACGTCCTTGCCCTTCAAGTACTCCTTCACGGTGGCCATGCACTCGTCGGCCAGCTCCTGCACGTCCACCGGCTCGGTGACGACCTCCACGCGGCCCGCTTCAATCTTGGACAGGTCCAGGATGTCGTTGATGAGCGCCAGCAGCGTCTTGGCGTTCGTCTTCACCACGTTGAGGTCGCGCCGGCCGTGCGGCGTCAGGCGGTTGCCCTCCTCGCGCATCAAGAGGTCGCAGTAGCCGATGATGCCGTTGAGCGGCGTGCGGATCTCGTGGCTGAAGTTCGCCAGGAACTCGCTCTTGAGGCGCACGGCGCCTTCCGCCTCGCGGGCGCGCTCCTCTTCGTTGCGCTTGGCGACGGAGAGCTCCTGGGCCAGCCGGTCCAGGTCCTCGTTCTGCTGGCGGATGATCTCCATCTGGAGCGCGCGCTGCTGGTAGCTGGCCAGTGAACGGGCGGACACCGCGCGCGTCTTCTTGATCTCCTCCAGGCTGGCGGCCAGCTGCTTGTTGGCGGCCTCCAGCTCGTCGCGGGAGGCGCGCAGGGCCTCCTCGTTCTGCTTGCGGTCGGAGATGTCCTCCGTGACGCCCATCACGAAGCGCGCCACGCCCTGGTCGTCCAGCAGCGGAATCTTGCGCGTGGCGAAGATGCGGTCCACGCCGTCCGCGCGGGCCACCTCCTCGAACGTCTTCATCTTGCGCGTCTCGAGGATCTCCGTGTCGATGGCGATGAACGACTCCGCCTGCTCCTTGGGGAAGTAGTCGTGGTCCAGCTTCCCCAGCAGCCACTCCTTGGTGACCTTGAAGGCGTCCGCGAACGTCTTGTTCACCACCACCAGCCGGCGCGTCTCCGCGTCCTTCACGAACAGCACGAAGGGCAGCGCGTCGATGATGTTGCTGAGCAGGTAGTTGGTGCGCTTGAGCTCCACCCCCGTCATCTGGTGCTGGGCGCGCTCGGCGTGAAGGCGCAGCTCGCGCGCCACCACGAAGGGCAGGTGGCCGTAGCGGTCCTCGGTGACGTAGTCGCGAGCGCCCGCGCGCATGGCGGTGGCCAGCGTGTCCGCGCTCCACGAGGGCGCGCTCACCACGAAGGCCGTCTCCCGGCCGCGCTTCACCCAGGCGGCCTGGACGTCCTCCCAGGTCATGCCCGGCATCTCGGACCCCACCAGCACCAGGGCCCAGGGGCGCTCCAGCGCCTGCTCCAGGGCCTCCCGGGTACTGACGGGCTCCAGCGTGAGCATGGAGAGGATGTCCTCCTTCTCCAGCGCGTCGCGCATGGCGCGCGTCTCACGCTCGCTGCCAACCAGCAGCAGCGACAGGGTGTAACCAAGAGGCGCCTCGGCGTGGGCCGCGTCGAACGGGTGCTGGGCCATGGTCTGGGGGACTTAGTTGGAGCCGAACGCGAGCACGGTCAGCGTGGTGTTGATGTGGAAGCCCGAGTAAATCTCGAATTGCACGTTCATCCCAGCAGCGGAGGGTGCAAGCTTCAAGGATTCCGAGAGCTTCGGCAGCTGACCCTGGGCCTGCGCGTACCACAGGCGTCCGCTGCAGTGGAACAGGAGGGCGGCCTGGGGGTTCTGTACCCGCCTGGGCAGCTCCTCCTCGAAGAAGTTGCGCGTCATGCCCGCCAGGTCGCCGGCCTTCATCAGGTCCAGCTCGCTGCCCTCCTCCAGGAGGTTGGCGAAGAGGATGGAGCCATCCTCCAGGGGGCGCCACGCGGCGCGGATGAAGTACTCGCGGCCCACCTTGAGCGCGGTGGGGCGCAGCGCGAAGCCGCCCGGCCGGCCGAACTCCAGGTCCGCGATGTTCTCCACGCCCAGGATGTCCGCGTAGCGGCGGGCGGCGGGCTTGCCGTCAATCTCCAGGGCGCGCGTGTGCGTCTCGTCCACCTTGGTGATGGTCAGCCGCTCGCCGGTGGGCACGTACCAGTGCGAGCGCAGCGCGGCCCAGGGCGCGTTCGTCTTGAACAGGGCCACCAGCACGCCGTCGCCGGCCACCTCACCATCCACGTGGATGAGGGCGGACTGGCGCGCGGGGTCCGTCTCTGAGTCGCTGGCGCCGCCGCCCACGAGCACCAGGGTCTGGTTCTTCTCCAGGATGCCCAGCAGCAGCTCTTCCTTCTTGTAGCGGAAGCCGTCGTCAATCACGAGGCCCACGTACCGGCGCGCGTCCAGGTCCTGCTGGCGCACGCCCAGCTCCTCGCACGCGCGCTTGATGGCCTGCGCTCCCGCGGCGATGGCGTCCCCGGTCAGGCCGCTGCCCAGGCCCAGACCCACCTCGAAGTCGCCGGAGAGCGCGCCCAGCACCACGCTGTTCTCGTGGATGCCGTTGTTGTCCAGCTCGCCGGCGGTGGTGGCGCCCACCAGCCGGGTGTCCTTGGGCAGCCGCTCGCGCACCGCGCGGTTGAGCGCGCGCTGGTCGCGCTGCCGGGACG
The DNA here is from genome assembly GCF_003668885.1 of Corallococcus sp. AB049A. Lineage (NCBI taxonomy): Bacteria > Pseudomonadati > Myxococcota > Myxococcia > Myxococcales > Myxococcaceae > Corallococcus > Corallococcus sp. AB049A. The sequence continues at coordinate 8,193 of NZ_RAWL01000091.1, forward strand.
CGAACAGCGTCACCAGCTTGGGGGCGGGACCGTGTAACTGGCGCAGGAGGTCCTCAGCGACGGCGACTGGATCCGTGAGGGTGGAGCGAGCCGTCTGCATCTTCACATGCGCCATGGAGGACCTCCGTGCGAACCGGCGGCGGCTAGAAGCCGCTGCCGGGGTGTGTCTTGTGACAACTGCCGGTGCACTGCTGGAACGACTCGCGGCCCCCGCCGACGTACATGCTCTCGATGGGACCGAACTTCTCCACGTGGCTGTCCGGGTAGCTCTTGTGGCACGACAGGCACGCGGCCTTGCTGGTGCGCTGCGTGGTCTCCTGCTTCAGGTGGCAGGAGGTGCACTTCTCCAGGGGCGCGTCGAAGCGGTTGGAGCGCGAGTGGAGGAAGTGCGTGCGCACGAAGATGGGACCTTCCAGTTCGAAGCCCAGCGGAGCATGGCACGACGCGCAGGCGGCGCGGTTGTCGTTCGCATGGAGGACCTCGCTCAGCTCGCCGCCCTTGCTGTGGCAGGTGTTGCACGGACCCGTGGTCAGTACGGCCTCCGTGTGCGTCTTCGTCCCCACCTGGATTTCAATGGTGCGGGACGCCGGCCGGTCCTCGCCCATGAAAACGCGGCGCGCCTTGGCGGTCACCAGGTAGGTGCCGGGCTTCGCGTCCGCGGGCAGGTGGTAGGTCCAGGTGTCGCTCACGGGCGCGTCCCAGCGGCCGTCATTGGGGAAGAAGGCGCCGCCGAAGAGCTTGTTGGACGGCGGGAAGGTCATGAACTGCGCATAGACGCCGTCGCGCGCCGGGGTGGCGATGGTCTGCACGTCCTGCGAGTCGTCCAGGAAGGCCTCCAGGTCGACGATGGTCCGGATGGGCTGGATGTCCTGCGCCGGCCCGATGAGCTGCGTCATCATCATCCGTTCCTGGTGCTTGCGGCGGTAGTAGGTCGTCGTGGGGTTGAAGAAGGCCTGATAGTACTGGATCCCCGCGGGATTGCCGGGAGCGCCCGGGGGTGCGACCTCATTGTAGGTTGGGAGGCTCCCGGGCTTGTGCAGGGCCTTGCCCTTGCCGTCCTTCAGGGTCATCTGGAAGGTGACGTCCGACCCGGGGGCATACGTGCCGTCCTTGCGGGGCGCCGTCAGGGGCTTGATGTCGATGCCGAAGCCGTAGCTGTAGGCCGGCTGGGACACCTGCGTGACAGGGATGTAGTAGGGGGCGAACGGGCGCAGGCTCCAGCGCAGGCGCAGACCCACCGTGCGGGAGGTGAAGGTGAGCGTCTGCTTCTTCGCGTGGTCGTACGCGTTGCGCAGCTCCACCAGGGCCTCTTCCTCATAGGCCTTGGCGCCGGTGCAGTCCGTGAGCGAGCGGCAGTCGCGCGTCCACTGGATGGCGCGCATGCGGCGGATGAAGAAGTCGTCACGCTCCGTGCGGCGGGTGTCGTCCGTGCCGATGTTCAACAGCACCGGCGCGCCCGTCAGCAGGCCGCGGGAATCCACCGGCTCCACCGTGAAGAGGCTGGGCGCCTTCATCCACGCGGCGTCACGGTAGAAGCGGCGGCGGGTGAAGGTGCCGTCCGGGTTGGACAGGCCCACGAACTCCTGGTCCGCCAGGCGCACGCCGTTCCAGCCAATGGCCAGGAAGTCGCTGTTCTGACGCAGCCCGTCCACGCCCTCGTCCTTCGTGGCGTTGATGGAGGCGCGCAGGTCAATCTGGTTCACCCAGAAGGTCTGCCCGGCCTTCACCTTCAGGGGCACGCCCTCCCCGTTGTCCACCTCCAGGGCCAGGCCCACGGGAGCCTCGCGGTTGCCGACGCCCAGGAGGTCGCCCACGGACAGCGCCTCGCCCTGCGTCGCGAGCTGGGGCTCCACGGCGGCGGGGGAGGACGCCAGGTCCTCGCCTTCCGCACCGCCGCACGCCACCGTCAGGCTGGCCAGGGTGGCCAGCAGGCTCGCGCGGCCCGCCGTGAACAGGCGGGGGGAAGTGCGAGAACACCGCTCCCGAATCGTGTCAGCTCCACCCATGAGGGGACTCCTCCGAACGCGTATGTGCGGACTGCTGCCGGAGCAGCGTCGCGGCCTTGGGACCCACATGCCCTGACGTCGGGGGGACGCTGGCGGAGGGTCGAACTCAAATCCGGCTTTTGCCGAAAACGAGCAGTTCTAGCCGTACGGAGAATATCCACAATCAACAGACGGGTTCAACTTCTGAGAATAATTCTACTCAGAGGCGAACTCGGACTGTTCGTGACTGGATGGGAGGGCGTCATGGGGCGCAACCCACCCGGGCGGGTCAGGCTCGAATCAGGTTTCCCTCCTCCTGCCGTGCTTCCGGGGTGAACGGGAGTTCGACCGTGAACTCCGAGCCCTCACCGGGGCGGGAGTGGACGTGGATGGTGCCGCCGTGGGCCTCCACGAGCTGCCGGACGATGTAGAGGCCCAGGCCGAAGCCCGGCGCGCGGCTGTCCGTCGTGACCCGCTCGAAGCGGGTGAACAGGCGCTGTTGTGCGTCCACGGGGATGCCGGCGCCGTGGTCTCGCACCGACATGCGGACCCGGTGTGAGTCCTCGTCCACGTTCACATGCACCTCCACCGGTTGGCCTCGGCCGAATTTGAGGGCGTTGCTGACCAGGTTGGTGAGGACGCGGTCCAGGCGCTGGCGGTCCCAGTGGCCCGGAGCCGCGTCGTGGGCGTGGACGGTGAGGGCGCAGCCTGCGGCGGCGGCCTGGTCCTCGTGGCGGGTGGCCACCTCGTGCGCCAGCTCCGCCAGGTCCATGGCCTGCGCCTGGAGCACCAGCCGGCCGCCGGACAGCCGGGACAGGTCCAGCAGGTTGTGCACCAGCTGGCCCAGGCGCTTCGTCTCGTCCTCGGCCAGCAGCAGCCCCTCGCGCAGGCGCGGGTCGTCCCCCTGCGTGGGCGCGCACTGCAGGCGCACGCGGCGCAGGCGCAGCTGCAGCGAGCTCAGCGGGGTGCCCAGGTCGTGCGCCGCCACGCCAATGAGCTCCAGCGCGTTCTGCGTCGCCGCCATCAGGCGGGCGTTGTCCAGGGCCAGCGCGGCGCGGGCGGACAGCTCCTCCAGGAAGGCCTGGTCCACCGCGCCGTAGTGGCGGTGGGGCCGGGTGGACAGCAGGCACAGCGCGCCCAGCACGCGGTTGTCCACCACGAGCGGCACGCTCAGCGCGGAGCGTACGCCCAGCGCGCGCCACAGCTCCGCGTAGGGGCTGTCGCTGACGGAGGAGGGCAGCCGGCCGGGGTCCACCTCCGCGAAGCGCTCGGCGCGGCCGGTGTGGACGACGCGCGCGGGGCCGGGCTCGTCCGCGGAGGGCTGGCGCATCAGCGGCTCCCACAGCCGCTGCTGGGTGGCCGCGTCCGCGCACGCCACCGCGCCGGGCCGCACGTCGCCTTTGCCGTCCGGCAGGTACAGCACGCACGCGTCCGCGATCTCCGGCACGCACAAACGCGTGAGCGCGTTGCCCAGTTCCTTGGCGCCGGCCTGGGGCTGCAGCACGCGGCCCGCCTCCGCGAGCAGCGCCTGCATGCGCTCGGTGCGCTTGCGCTCGGTGATGTCGCGCGTCACCTCCGCGAAGCCCTGCAGTGTGCCGCCCTCCGCGTACAGCGCGGTGAGCAGCGTCTCCGCCCAGAAGCGCGAGCCGTCCTTGCGCATCCGCCAGCCCTCCGACTGCAGGCGGCGCTCGCGCGCGGCCCGCTCGCGGTGGGAGGCGGGCAGTCCGTGCGTCACCGCGTCCGGCACGTGCAGCACCTCCACGCGCTGGCCCACGATGTCGGAGGACGTCCACCCGGTGAGCCGCTCCGCGCCCGTGCTCCAGCAGGACACGGTGCCGTCCGGCTCCAGGAAGCACAGCGCGTAGTCGCTCACGCCATCCATGAACAGGTGCAACCGCTGTTCGCTCTGCACGGCCTCCGCGTGCATGGGGCCCAGCGCGTTTCGCAGCACCAGCACCAGCGCGACCAGGGCCCCCAGGCCCAGGACGCCAGCGAGGATGTCGGAGGCGTGATGGCCCAGGGCCCCGTCGTCCACTGTCAGCGTGTGGGCCGCGGACACCAGGGTGGCAAGCAGGATGAGTCCGGCCAGAAGGCACGCGGACAGACCCGCCCCCACCCGCTGAGCGAAGGTCCAACGTCGCAGCATGAGGCACTCCCCCCCGACGGCACCGAGCGCTTCTGTGCAGAAGGACGCTCAACATCACCGAAAAGGTGGGGTGAGCGACATCGCACTGTCGGGCAGGGTATCCTATAACCCTGTTTTTACATGTTTGTCATGGAATCATGGACCCTACCCCCAGGGATGGGAAGTTTCTGGCGGGCAGGACGCGGCGAGGCTGTCGGATGGTGGACGGTGAGGGGCGCGCCGCGGGAACTCGGGCCTGGAATCAAGGGGTTGGAAGGAGTGGGAGCGCCTGTGAAATGGCCTTCCGGGCGCCGGGACGTTATGGAGCGCCCCCTCCTCGTCACCCAGGTGTTGCACGGCATATGGCGTCTCTCGTCGAAGGTCTGAAGGTCCGCTACCTCCCGCAGCCCGAGTGGGGTGTGGGGCATCTGCTGTCGCTGCAGGAGCAGGGGGCCAAGGCCCTCATCGCCTTCCCGTCCCGCGAGGATGCACCCGTGCTGGTGTCCACGCGCGGCGGCGCGCTGGTGCCGTACCAGCTGCCCAAGGGCGAGCCCATCCAGACGCCGAAGGGACGCAAGGCCACCATCCTGGGCGAGGAGCCGGGCGCGCGCGGCCTGCGCCGCTATGTGGTGCGCTTCGAGGACACGGGCGAGGAGGACGAGCTGCCGGAGTCGGAGGTGCGCGCGCTGGCGCCGCGCTCCGACCTGTTGTCCACGCTGCGCGACGGGCGGGTGGGGGACGCGAAGGCGTTCATGCTGCGCAAGCAGGCGCTGGTGCTGGACGACGAGCGCCGGGGCGACGCGCTGGGCGCGCTGCTGGCCAGCCGGGTGATGGTGAAGCCGCACCAGGTGGGCGTGGTTCAGCGCGTGCTGTCCGCGCGCCGTCCGCGCTTCGTGCTGGCGGACGAAGTGGGCCTGGGCAAGACGATTGAAGCGGGCATGGTGTTCAGCGCGCTGCGCCTGGTGGGTCTGGCGCGCCGGTGCATCGTCGTGGCGCCCAGCCACCTCACGGTGCAGTGGCTGGTGGAGCTGTTCCACAAGTTCAACCAGCTCTTCACGCTGATGGACTCGGACCGCTACGAGCAGTCGCTGAAGGAAGCGCCGGACGTCTCCCCGTGGGCGCGCTTCCCGCTGGTGGTGACGAGCCTGGAGCTGCTCAGCCGCACCCGCGAGCACCGCGAAGAGGTGGCCGCCGAGGACGCGTTCTGGGACCTGGTCATCATCGACGAGGCGCACCACCTCAAGGGCGAGAAGGCCTTCGCCGCCGCGAAGGGGCTGGCCGCGAACTCGTGGGGCCTCTTGCTGCTCACCGCCACGCCCATGCAGTTGGATCCGGCGGAGTACCACGGCCTGCTCACGCTCATTGACGCAGGCACCGCGCCGTCCGTGAAGGGCTTCGAGGCGCGGCTCCAGCGTCAGGAGGAGCTGTCCGCCGCGGTGCGCGCATTGCTGGAGGGCAAGGACGCGAAGGCCGCCGTGGCCGCGCTGGCGAAGCGCTTCCCGGAGGACGCGCGGCTGCAGACGCTGAAGGAGAAGGAGGCGCTGCTCGCTCACCTGGCCGAGACGTACAGCCTGTCCGACCGGCTGGTGCGCAACCGGCGCGCGGTGGTGGGCGGCTTCTCCACGCGCAGGCTCCACCGGCACCCGGTGCAGCTGTCACCGGAGGAATTGAAGGCGCGCGACACGGCCCTGGCCACGCTGGCGAAGGGCACGCTTCGCGGCGCGCCGCTGGCCAACGTGCTGCGCCGCCTGGAGTCGAGCCCCGCGGCGTTCACGGGCGCGGTGAAGTCAAACCCGGCGCTGAAGGGCGCGGACCTCAAGCCGACCGGCCGGGACGCGAAGCTCATCGCGTTCGTGGGCGTGCTGCGCGGCATCTGGAAGGCGGAGCCGCGCGCGAAGGTGCTGGTGTTCACGGAGAGCCGCGACACGCTGGAATCGCTCCAGTCGGAGCTGTCTCGCGAGGGCGTGGAGGCGCTGGGCTACCACGGCGACCTGCCGCTCGTGGAACGCGACCGGCAGGTGGCGCGCTTCCGCGACCCGGAAGGGCCCCAGGTGCTCCTGTGCACGGAGGTGGGCGGCGAGGGCCGCAACTTCCAGTTCGCGCACCACCTGGTCCACTACGATTTGCCGTGGAGCCCGTCCACGGTGGAGCAGCGCATCGGCCGCCTGGACCGCATCGGCCAGACGCACCCGGTGGAGATCCACGTCTTCGACCCCGCGGGCACGCTCGCGGCGGACGTGCTGATGCTGCTGGCGGATGCAGTGGGCGTCTTCGGTGAGACGGTGGGCGGCCTGGATGCCGTATTGGAGGAGGTGGAGGACCGCATCGCGGACCTGGCCCTGCTGCCCCGCGAGGCGCGCGTGGAGTACGCCGCCGAACTGAAGGCCCGCGTGGAGGCGGCGCGCGAGCAGGTGAAGCGCGCGTACGACCCGCTGCTGGATGTCCGCAGCTTCGACAAGCCCGCCGTGGCCCGGCTGGTGGCGCGCGCGCAGGAGCGCATGGGCGAGGAGGCGCCGGAGCCCGGCGACGACTCCGAGGAAGAAGCTCCGCCCCTGGAGGACGGGCTGTGGAGCGTGGCGCGCGACCTGGACGAGCGCCTGGAGGAGACCGTCACGGAGCTGGCGCGGCGCGTGGGCATTGGCGTGGACACCGACGAGCAGGTGGAGGCCTTCCAGGTGGCCTTCCAGTTCGGCCACGCGCTCAACGTGGAGGGTCTGCCCGGCATCGACGTGATGCAGGACCGCACCGTGCTGGGCACCTTCTGGCGCGACACCGCGGTGGAGGCGGAGGAACTGGAGTACTTCGCCACCGGCCACCCGCTGGTGGAGGCGCTGTTCGGCTTCCTCAAGGACGGCCCCTACGGCCGCAGCGGCTTCCGCCACATCGAGAAGCGCTCCGTGAAGAAGCCCGCGCGCGGCCTGGAGCTGCTCTTCCACGTCCAGCTGCCGGAGCCCGCGGACACGTCGCCCGGCGCCCGCGTGCCCAGCCGCCAGCTGGCGCGCTTCCTGCCTCGCACCCTGCTGCCCGTGGCCGTGGTGGAAGGCCCCCAGGGCCCCGTGGCCGACGCTTCCGTACTGGCCGCATTGGAATCCGAGGGCAAGGCCCTGAAGGGGGACGAGGTCCACCAGGCCTTCCCCGGCTTCGGCGTCTTCGTGGACGCCGCGCTGCCGGTGGCCCAGGACGCCGCCGAGGCGGAGCTCGCCCGCGCCGCGAAGAAGGCCCGGGCCGGCATCGAGGCCGAGCGCGACGCGGCCGCCGCCCGCCTGCGCCTCTCCCTGTCCCACCAGGGGCTCCCCCCGGAGGAGGTGGAGGCCCAGGTTGACGCGGAGCGCCATCACTATGAGCGCCTGCTCCAGGCGCTCACGGGCGCGAAGGTGGCGCTGGACGCGGCCTGCGGGTTCACCCTCAACCGCTGAGCCAAACCATCCTGATAGTATGGAATCGGTCTTGGCGGGTCTCCGTCCATTTGACCGATTCCCCAATCATCGAGAATCTAGGAGGAAGGCAGCCTCCCCCTATGGCCTTCCCCCACCCCCAGCGTCGGAAGCGCGAGTCCGGTCAGGCCGCCGTGGAAGCGGCGTTGTGCATGCCGCTCGTGGTGTTCATGGTGCTGGGCACGCTGCAGCTCTTCATGCTGTTGCAGGGCCGCATCCTGGCGCAGGTGGCGGTGTACCGCGCGGTGCGCGCGGGCAGCCTCAACCACGGCAGCTGCGAGGCGATGACGCACGCGGCGCTGGTGACGATGCTGCCCACCGTGGAGCACACGCGCACGCCCGCGCAGCTGGCCGACGCCTTCGAGAAGCGCAGGCGCAACTACCTGCGCGTGCGAGGCACGCAGGGGGCGCTCTTCACCGAAGGGCCCATGGTGGAGATCGTCCGTGAGTCCCCGGGCGTCGGCTGGGTGCGCGGCCACGGCGAGGAGGACCTGCTCTTCGACGTGCCCACGGACGACCCGGCGCTGATGCGCCAGCGCACGCTCGAGATCCGCATGGTGGCCTGGTACTACATGCGCATCCCATTCGCGGACTGGGTGATGAGCCGCATGTTCCTGGCCCAGTTCCACCTGAAGAACTACACGGACGCGAACCCCCTCAACCCGGCGCAGAAGAAGTCGGACTGGTGGGCGGACACCGACGTGGAGCTGGGGCCGGATGACTGGCCCGGCGGCGACCTGGGGGACCGGATGGTGCGCTGGAACGCGCAGGGCCACTACCTGTTCCCCATCCAGGTCCACGCGGCCATGAAGATGATGACCCCGGTGAAGGCGGCGAACTTCCAGGGAGGTGCCGGATGCAGCCTGCACGGCTTCTGAAGTCCCGCGCGCGCGGCCAGGCGCTGGTGCTGTTCTCGCTCACGCTGCTGCTGCTGACGTTGATGGTGCTGGGGACGCTGGGCTTTGGCATGCGCGCCAAGGAGCGCGTCGAAATCCAGATGGCCGCGGACGCGGCGGCGTACAGCCAGGCGGTGTCCACGGCGCGCACGTTCAACGCCATCGCGGTGCTCAACCGCGCCCAGATTGCCCACATGGTGGCCATGGCGGGCACGCAGTCGATGATCAGCTACGGCAGCCAGCACTACGCCGCACGGAAGCTGTCCCCGTGCGCCATCGCGGACCCGGTCTGGTCCGGCCTGGACCAGGCGGCGGCCGAGCAGGTGAAGGAGTTGCAGGGGCGCGCCGGTGACATGTTCCGCTCGGAGCTGGCCATGTACAGCGTGCTGGTGGGCACGCACCTGGCGGGCCAGGGGCTGTCGAAGCACATCGCCGAGTCGGTCAACCGTGAGCTGGAGGCCCCGCCCGCGGGCGACGGCAAGTCGCTGGCGGAGGTGTCCGGCGGCGCGTCCTCCGGCATGTCCTTCGAAACGTTTGAGGAACTGCAGCGCGCGGGGGGCGTGCCGGACACCTCTGGCGCGGTGGCGCTGGCCGGGGGGCAGAGCACCGCCAACCTGAACGCCACCATGGGCAGCATGGGCTGGACGTGGGTGCACAACCGGGGGACCGGCAGCGCGGGCTTCGGCTCGGGCGCCGCCGCGCACAACCCCGGCTTCAAGCACTACGGCAGCGCCTCCGCGATGGACTCCTCCACCTACCAGACCATCTCCGGCCGCAACTCGTGGGCGCACGACCACGGGCGAGCGGTGATGGTCACCTGCCCGGACGGCACCGTCGTTCCCGGTGGCGCTACCGACGCGTGGGTGATGTCCGACGAGAAGCAGTCCGACGAGGACCAGCACGTCTACGGCGCAGGCCAGCCGCCCCCGGGACAAGGCTCGGAGAACAGCAAGCCGGTGGACGAGCGCCACACGCTGGGCGCATGCAACGTGTGCCCCGGCATCTGGCCGAACGCGGTGGGCTTCAACGCGAGCCTCTTGAACGGTCCCCGCCCGGACGAGAACGACTTCGGCCAGCCCAAGCTGTACGCCATGCTCCGCCGCGACTACGCCAGCGCGGACCGGCGGGCGAGGCCCGACCCGTGGAACCTGCTGTTCACCTTCAAGTTCGCGAACCAGGAGACGGAGTTCGACAACGCCGCGCCGCTCGGGCGCATCCAGCCCACCGGCCTGGAGGACGTGCAGCGCAACCAGGTGGCGCTGTCCGCGGGCCTGGCCTACTACCACCGGCCCCGTCCGGCGGCGGCGGGCGGGGGATGGGAAGAACCCCCCAACTTCCTCAATCCCTTCTGGCGCGCCACGCTGGTGAGCACGGAGGGGGCCCGTGACGACAAGCCCGCACGCAGCCTGCAGCAGGCGGGCTTCACCGAGCACGCGGAGGCGCTGCGCAAGCTGGACTCCGCGGGCTACCGCGGTGGCAGCAAGACGGGCGGGAGGTACTGATGCGCACGCGCGCTTCCAGGTCGCGCCGCGGGCAGGCGCTCGTCGAGACGGCGCTGGGGTCACTGGTGTTCGTGACCGTGCTGATGTTCGGCATCTACTTCGCGGAGGTGGGCGCGCTGAGCCTCAAGGTGCAGGAGGCCGCCAACTTCGCGCTGTGGGAGGCCACCGGGCACGTGATGCACAACCCGCAGAACGGCGTCTTCCAGCGCCGCAACGCGGAGGCGCTGGCGTCCGCGGAGGCCGCCGGGCGCTACGAGGACTTCGACGGGCGCGCGGGCCGCACCAGCGGGGCCATGACGTTCCAGCTGGCCCTGGCGCGGGCCACCCGCATCCAGGTGGACTGCGAGCCGACGCGGCCCGCGGGCAGCGACGTTGGCATCCTGGGCATCCGGCCGCAGGACGCGGACCTGGGCTCCACGGCCCTGCGGCAGGCCATGGACGTGCAGTCGGACGGCATCTCGTGCACCGCCTCCACCCGGCTGCGGGCGGAGCGCCTGGGCAGGTTCATGGAGCCGGAGTTCTTCAAGGTGTCGCACCGGCGCGCCACGGATCCGTTCACGGTGTGCGCGGCGGGACGCGCGTCCGGCGGCCGCTGCAACCGGCGCTTCTTCATGCTGCTGGATGACTGGGGTCTGTCCACCCTGGCGGGGGGCCAGGAGTGCCCGCTCCAGATCGACAGCGGCGGCGCCTGCGGGAACCTGGACTACTACAACTGGGCCCAGAGCGTGTACCAGAAGAACGGCGGCGCCGGGAACGCGGGCAGCGCGCTGATGGCGGGCGTGGGCGCGGAGGGCGGCGTGAACGAGGACCAGTTCTTCATGAGCTTCCGTGGCCAGGAGAGCCGCTACGAGCAGAACATCGGTGGCTCGCACGCGGGCAATCAGTCTGTCTGGGAGACGACGCCCTTCGTGGCGCCCAACATCAGCCACAAGTACAACGTCCACCGCGAGGGCAAGTGGCTGGGAGGCGTGCCGCATTGAAGCGGGCAGGGCGCGCGGCGGGCGCGGTGCTCGCGCTGGTGCTGGGCCTGCCCGTCGGTGCCCTCGCGGCCCCTGACGCGGGCGTGCCGGACGCGGGTGTTCCGGATGCGCCGCGCTTCGCGTGGCCCAGGCTCCAGGTCATCGCGCACGTGGAGTCCAGCGACATCGTGGAGGCGGGTGGCATCCCGGTGGCGCTGCGCGCGGTGCACGTGAAGGAGAACCTCCGCGACCTGGTGCAGCGCTTCGCGGACGCGTACCGCGACGGTGGCCTCTACGTGCCGCCCGGCAAGGAGCAGCCTCAGTACGCGAACAACGCGGCCATGCTCACCGCGTTGGATCCGAAGCGCCGCATCACCTACACCGTGGTGATGATGCCGCAGGCGGATGGCACCACCATGCTGTACCTGGGCGAGGCCAACCACGCGCTGGCGCGTCCGCCGGAATCAGCGGCCGGGGACTTCGCGCCGCTGCCGCCGAAGGCCCACGGCGTGCTGCGCGTGAACACGGAAGGGTCGCGCACGCTCACCTTCGAGGTGCCGCTCACGGGTCCGCAGGTGGACGCCTTCTACGACGACGCCCTGGCGAAGGCCGGGTGGAAGAAGGGCGACGAGCCCGGGCTGTACTCGCGGTCCGGCGCGGAGCTGCGGCTCACGCACCAGCCCGGCAAGGACGGCCAGCGCGGCGTGGTGATCATCCACCAGCAGCGCTGACTTTGAGTCAGGCGCGCAGCTTCTCGCGCAGCGCCTTGGCGCGGCCCTGCATGTCGGGGTCCAGGCCGGTGAGCTCGATGGACTTCAGCCGCTGGTCCAGGCTCTTGGGCAGCTTCTTCTGCAGCGTGCCCGCCTCCTGGAGCGCCTCCAGCTTCGCCAGCGCCTTGTCCACGATGCGCTCGCGCGGGTGGTCCAGCAGGCTGTCGAGGAAGTACGCGTCCTCCGGCATGTCCGGATACTTCTCCAGGTAGTCCACCACGCCCTTCACCCAGTCCGCGCGCGTCTCCGACTCCTGCACCTTGCGCAGCGCGTCCTTCTGGGCCTTGCGCTTGCCCTCGGGGTCGAACGTCTTCGCCAGCCCCTCCGGCAGCTCGCCGCCGGTGAAGAGCGCGTCCGCGGCCGTCTTGTATTTCTGGTAGCTGGCGCTGCGCTCCAGCTTCTGCTGCGCCGGGTCGTCCTGGCGCGAGTGGTACTTGCTCTTGCCGCGCTGCGCGTCCAGCTCGCGGTAGGACTTGTTGCGCTTGCCGGTGAAGCCACCACCGTCGTTGTCGTCTCGGGCCATCGTCATCTCCCCTTGCGCGCGCGCCACAGCGCCGCCAGTCCCCGCCGGACGAGGGTGCGCACCTGCGCCAGCTCCTCGGGGGCGAGGGGGTGCTCCTCGTCCTGCTCCGCCTCGAACAAGCTCTCCGTCACGTATTCCTGGAGGGCGTCCGGCGCGGGCGGCGCATCCGGCTCCCTGTCCAGGGCCCTGACATCCACGGCCCCGAGCCCCGGCGGCCAGCCCAGCTCCAGCATGGCGTGCAGCTCGAAGAGCAGGTGGCGGGCGACTCCGTAACCTTCATCCGTGAGGCCAGCGGCGTCAAGCGCACCCAGCAGGCCATCCTGGCGGTTCTCGAAGGCGTGCATCAGCCGCGTGCGCGCCTTGTCGTCGTCCTCCAGATAACGCCAGGCGGCCTCCACGAATTCGCCCGTGGGCTCGTCCGGATGGAAGGGCGTGGGCGGCAGCACGCGCTCCTTCTTCGGGCGCGGCGGGCGGGGGCCGTCCTCCGGCCTCACCGCCTTTCCCTCCAGCACCAGGTCCCAGAGGCCCAGGAGGTTCTGGTACAGGCGGCGCGCCAGGTCCGGGTCCCGGAAGCGGGGCTCGCCCTCGAAGAGGGTGGGAATCACCTGGCTGGCATCGGCGCCTTCCGCGCGCGCCTCGCGCATGCGCTCGAGCACGTCGGCGGTGTCGCAGGGACTGCCGGCCAGCTCCAGCAGTCCGTCGAGCGTCTGTGCACCCTCGAACTGGCGGACGAAGTCGGGGGCTCGGTTCTTGGAGCGGCTCATCGTGGGATGGACGGTAGGCACAAGGCGGGCATCCGCGCACGGGGCAAACATGCTCAAGCGCGCGTGGCTTCCGTTTCGGACGCGGCGCCCCTACTGTGCGGCAGTCATGGCCGTGGAAACTTCGTCCGACCCCTTGAAGTCCGCGATGCAGGAGCTCTACCGCGCGCGCGCGGTGGAAGGCCCGCTGGGGGAGAACGGCCTGCGCACCGTCTGGCACCTGTCTCCCCAGGGCGCGGAGCTGATGTCGCTGGTGGACGAGGACGGCCGGGTGCGCCGTCAGGAGCTCACGCTCCTGGATGAACACTGCATCTGGGCCAGCGGCCAGGGCGTGCGCACCGGCCGGGTGGAGGCCGGCGAGGCGCGGCCCGTGTCCACGGAGGTGCGCGCGGACCCGGAGCTGGTGCCGCAGCGGCTGGTGCGCGCCGCGCAGGCGCTCGCCACCTACGAGGGCCAGGACCGGTACATCCTGCACATGCAGCGCGTGCTGGCGCTGGCGCGCGAGGGGCTGGAGATGTCCAGCGTCACGTCGCCCGACCGTCTGGAGGCGCCACTGGGCCGCAACCCCGGCTCGCGCGAAACCGTCCCCACGCGGACCGTCACCTTCACGCCGGTGGCGCCGCCGCCGCGCGAGGCCGTCACTCCCGCCGCCGCGCCGGAGCCCCAGCGAGAGCCCGAGCCCGAACCGGAGCCCGTGGTGCTGCGCTACGGTCAGCCGCTGCCCAACGAGGTCCTGCCTCCGGTGGTGCGCAAGTCGGAGGGCCTGGTGATGGTGGCCGTCTTCGCCTTCGCCGTCGTGGTGGGGCTCGTCATGCTGTACCTGCTGTCGCGAGGAGGCTGAGCCGCACGGGCGAGCGCCCGCCCATCAGGTGCGTCACGTCCGCTTCGGTGGGGATGGGGCCGGACGTCCTGCGGCCTCCGGTGGTGACGCGCTCCGGGCCCAGCGTGGTGTGCAGCGGGTGCGCGTCCAGCAACAGCAGGACGGCGACCGCGGCGGTGAGCACCAGGCCGCCCACCCACTCCAGCGCGCGCGTGCGCCGGGCCTCCGCCGCGCGGTACGTCATCAGCCAGGCGCAGCCCAGCACCAGCAGGCAGGAGAAGCAGCTCCAGCGCACCACGCGCAGCTGGGCCACCCGCGCCATGCCCTCCGCCATCAGGTCCGGGCGCAGCTCGCCGGGCGCGCGCGACAGCCGCGACAGGAGCGTGAAGAGCTGGTGCGCCTCCAGCGTGCCCACCACCGCCATGCCCGCCAGCGCCGCCGACACCAGGCTGCCCAGCAGCAGGCTCCGCCGCGCGCTGTACCCCGCGCCCGGGCTGTTGAAGCGCGCCATGGCCAGCGCCACCGACAGCGAGCCCAGCAGCACCGCGCTGATCCAGGCGCCCAGCAGCCGGGGGGCCATCGCCTTGCCCAGCCCCGCCGTCAGCGCGATGCCCGCATCGGACGCGGACACCCCCGGCAGCGCCGCCTGCATCCGCTCCAGCAGCACCTCCGTGCCCAACAGGCCCAGCGTCCAGGGCACCGTCGCCATGCCCACCATCACCGCCAGCGGCACCGCGGCGCGGCCCTGAAGCGTGGAGCCCGCCGCGATGGTCAGCAGCGGCACCTCCACCACCAGCGCCAGCCCCAGCAGCAGGGAGAACGGCCCCGCCGAGGCCACCACGCTCAACAGGCCAGAGGGAGTGCCGAGCAGCACCGGGAGCGAGCTCCCCAGCACGCACACCGTGGCGGGGACCGCGAACGCCACGGCGAACAACCCGGGCGCGACGTGAGGTCTGACTGGAACAAGCATTTCCAGTGAGGATAGGGCTCCGGTGATTCCTTGTAATTCAGACGGGGGGACGGCCCACGAGCCAGTACACGACAGAGCAGACGGCGCCGGCCACGGGCGCCAGCACGATGCCCCAGAGCAGTGTCTGGCCGCAGTCCGCGCCCTCGCAGCCGATGCGCCCGTACGCGAGCACGCCGCCCGTGAGCATGGGCAGGTGCATGCCCGCGATGAACAGGCCCAAGCCGCGCAGCACCAGCCCCCGGTACCAGGGCCGCGTCCACAGCCGGAAGACGAGCGGCACGAGCACCAGCGTGCCGGTGAAGGCGGCGGCCAGCGCGACGTGACGGGCGGCCACCGCGACGCACGCGCCCGCGGCCATCAGCAGGGCGGGCACCAGGAGGAGCGCGTTGAGCGACAGCGGCTCTCGTTCGCGGGGCGGCGTCGGAGGCATGGGCCGGGATGGAAGGGTCGCAGGGCGTGCCCGGTCGCGCAAGGCCAGGAATGGAGTGGAGCAGTGGGGCACGGGCGGAAGGAACACGCACTTCGCCAGCGGACGCCATGGCCCCGCGGGGCGGCGTTCAGGCGGCGACGGCGCCTTCGCCCAACAGGCGCGCGTAGCGGCCCCGCAGCGCGAGCAGCTGTTCGTGCGTGCCGGCCTCCACCACCTGTCCGCCCTCCACCACGGCGATGAGGTCCGCGTCGCGCACGGTGCTCAGCCGGTGCGCGATGACCAGCACCGTGCGGCCCTTCATCAGCGCCTGGAGCCCCGCGCCCACCGCCGCCTCGCTGGTGGCGTCCAGGGCGCTCGTGGGCCTGTC
>NZ_RAWL01000918.1:0-557 GCF_003668885.1 Corallococcus sp. AB049A
GGCCGATGGGAATGGCGCCTTCCACCACCGTGTCGCGGCGCAGGGTGTACGTCGCGGAGAACGTCGTGTTCTCCGTGGGGCCGTAGCCGTTGAGGAACGTGGCGCCTTCCGGCAGGCGAGCAAGGTGCTCACGTACGCGGGCAGCAGGCAGCACGTCGCCACCGGCGAGGACCTGGCGCACACCCGCGAGGGCTTCACCCTGGTGCAGGGACATCTGCTCGAAGAGTGCGGCGGTGAGCCAGAGCGACGTCACGCGGTGGTGACGCAGCTGCGCGGCCAGTTCCTCCAGCGAAAGCGAATGGGGAGGCGCGAGGACGAGCTTCGCGCCGTGCAGCAGCGCGCCCCAGATTTCGAGCGTGGACGCGTCGAAGGCAACAGGGGCCGCCTGGAGCCAGACTTCGTCAGGCCCGAAGCGCATGAAGGTGCTGCCGAGCACCAGGCGGGTGATGCCCCGGTGGGGCACGCAGACGCCCTTGGGGCGGCCCGTGGAGCCCGAGGTGAACATGACGTAGGCCAGCGCTTCACCGTCCACGTGGATGTCCGGCGCATGCGTGGGC
>NZ_RAWL01000919.1:0-554 GCF_003668885.1 Corallococcus sp. AB049A
GGGCTATGTTGTTAGTAGGTACTAGGTACTTCCACTTTGAAGCGATAAGCCCGCCTTTTGACTCCCCGCCTTGGTATTCAACACAGTGCTGTTATTCTGTAAGGTTATTCACGGCGGTCTCGACGATGAAGTGTCAAATTAGATGTCAAATAGTATGGAAAATCAGCAAATTCGTCGCTGCGACAGCCTTGAACATAACGATGTCACTTTAGAGAATAAGTACTGTAAGGTTATTCACGGCGGTCTCGACGACGAAGTGTCAAATAAGCTGTACCCGTATTCTCTAAGGTGACATCGTTATGTTCACGGCTGTGGCAGCTACGAATTTGCGGATTTCCATGTCCTAGTGCAAGGTTCTCAAATTAATTTCGACTGTGACGCCATTGGGCGCTTGCAATTTTTGTGCGACGCCCCTCTAGTCTAGTTAGTACAAGTACTTCCCGAAGCAAAAAAAAACCACTCTTTGTTTACTACAAAACCACGCACGTTCAAATTGGCTATTTCATGTTAATGAGCGGTTTGCTACATTTTATATTTACGGCTAAGTAAATAAT
>NZ_RAWL01000920.1:0-553 GCF_003668885.1 Corallococcus sp. AB049A
GTCGTTGAAGAGGTCCCCCAGGTCCACGCCCTCGGTGCTGAAGGGGATGCCTCCGCCCCCGCTACCCCCGGCCGCCTGGGCGGCGCGGTACTGGCGGTAGGCCGCGGCCTTCTTCTCGTCGAAGCCGATCTTCTCCGCGTCCTCGCCGAACTCGTCGTAGAGCGCGCGCTTCTTCGGGTCTCCCAGCACCTCGAAGGCGGTGTTGATGCGCTTGAACTTCTCCTCCGCCCCCTTGTCGCCGGGGTTGACGTCCGGGTGGTGCTGGCGCGCCAGCTTCCGGAAGGCCTTCTTGAGCTCGTCCGCCGAGGCCGTCCGGGGCACGCCCAGAATCTGGTAGTAGTCGTCCGCCATAGTTTTTGAGGTCGTGCAGTACCCGACAAGGGAGAACGTAACCAGCGGGGCGGTGAGCGCCAGCACGGGATGTCCGGACAGGGCCGCGATGGTTACAGTCGCCGCAAGATGAGGAAGGCCACCCCAGCACCGCGCGCCCGCCGGAAGGCCCCCCTGTGGCTGGGGTGTGCGCTGCTCCCCGCCGCACTGGCAACGGTCCTGG
>NZ_RAWL01000921.1:0-553 GCF_003668885.1 Corallococcus sp. AB049A
GGCATCGAGAGGTCAAGCAGAATGATATCGAAGCCCTCAAGCGCGGTAGAATCATCTGCAGATGACAGATTTGCAGTCTTGAATGCGTCAATCGCGTCCTGACCCCCGCCGGCGGAGACCGAAGGCCTTTTGCTGCACTTCTTCGCGTACATGCCAACAACCTTGAGGTTGATGGCATTGTCGTCTACAAGCAGGAAGCGCGGCTCGGTAGGTTGCGCAGATCTATTGCTAAAGGTACGGTAAGGAAGCTCCATTTCGCTGTTCTCGGTCTGAACATTGGGGATGTTGACGTTGGCATCGGTATCTGTAGCAGTGTTCGTAATTGACAAGGCATCGCCTTCACGGCGACTCGTGGTGGACCGGCTTGTGCATGAGCTCTGGCGTGATCTGGCCTGGTGATTGTGTTCGCGCTGTGCGTTTCCTAGACACGTCTGAATTGTTGCACAGACTTTTGATGAGGTCAATGGTCCCACGATCGTGGTGTATGTTCCTGGCTCCAGTGTCTGAACAGCTGCCTCGGACTGCGAGTCCGGACAGAGAACAACCTTGTTAA
>NZ_RAWL01000922.1:0-545 GCF_003668885.1 Corallococcus sp. AB049A
CTTCGTGCCCCGGCGCGGCGGCCTTGAACTTGTCCAGGTGGTGCACCAGCACGCCCGCATAGATGCGGTTCCACACGTGGCTGAGCATGAAGCTGGCCGAGCGCACTACCGGGCTGGAATAGTCCGCAGCGATTTCCCAGGCGTAGGCGTGTGCCTTCTTCCAGGCATCGGCCGGCTTTGAGTTGTCGCGCTTGGCCTGTGCGGCGATCGCTTCGCGTACCGGCTCGGCGGCCAGCACCTGGTCCACCAGCAGGCGCCGGGTCGACAGGTCGGGGCCGATCACCGATTCACGGATGCGTCGGAAGTGCGTACGCAGCACGCGCTGCAGCTTGCGCACCGTGCGCTCCGGCTCCAGGCCTTCATCCACGGTGTTGCGCAGGGAGATCGGCGGGGCGAAGCGGACGATGGTGCTGCGGCCGTTGAGCAGCACCGCCAGCAGGCGACGGAAGCGGCCGACCAGTGCCCAGTTTTCCGAGAACAGCACCGCGAACCAACCGCTCTGCTTGTCCGGGGCGCGGCCGACGAAGATCGACACCGGCACCAGG
>NZ_RAWL01000923.1:0-542 GCF_003668885.1 Corallococcus sp. AB049A
GTTTCAGCGCGCGCTTGTCGATGCCCGGATCGACCAGCACCGGCACCGCGCCCAGCTTGAACAACGCGAACATCAGCAGGAAGAACTCCGGCGACGGCCGCACCATCACCACCGTGCGCACTCCACGGCCGATCCCATAGCCGGCCAGGCCGGCGGCCATGGCATCACTGCGGGCGTCCAGCTGGCGGTAATCCAGGGTGACATCGTAGGCGGCCATTCCGTTGCCGGCGCCCCGGCGGCCCGGGCAGCGGATGGCGATCTGGTCAGGGCGTTCACGCGCCAGTTCAGGCAGGCGCGCGGCAATGTTGCAGGGTCGGTTCATCCGTTCATTGTCGCCGCTTACGGAATTTCTTGCGCGGCGGCCCACTTCGTGGAAAATCCGCACCCTCGTTCCTGATTCCGACTGCCGCCCGAGGCGGCTTGCCCATGCAACATCCCTGCATGACCTGCGGCGCCTGCTGCACCCAATACCGCGTGGCCTTCCACTGGATGGAATCGGACGAGGTCACCCCCGGCGGCGTGCCGCACCAGCTGACCGAGGT
>NZ_RAWL01000924.1:0-541 GCF_003668885.1 Corallococcus sp. AB049A
CGACTCCATGAAGGCGGAATCGCTAGTAATCGCAGATCAGCACGCTGCGGTGAATACGTTCCCGGGCCTTGTACACACCGCCCGTCACACCATGGGAGTCGATTGCTCCAGAAGTCATCTCACCAAGAGATGCCCAAGGAGTGCTCGGTAACTGGGGTGAAGTCGTAACAAGGTAGCCGTAGGGGAACCTGCGGCTGGATCACCTCCTTTCTAAGGAGACCGGGCATCGGGCTCACTCTTCGGAGGAGCAGGCGATGCCAGTAGCCGAAAGGCTATCAGGTCTAACTAGGTCAATGTTTCCGGTAAACAATCCATTATGAACTTCGGGCTTGCTGTTTGGTTTTGAAGGACCGAGCGAAGGCGGCTCGGCTCTTTGAGAATGAAGGACGCTGTAGGGTTCGCCGATGCTTTAGCCCCCCTGGGCCTATAGCTCAGCTGGCTAGAGCGCGCGCCTGATAAGCGCGAGGTCGGTGGTTCAAGTCCACCTAGGCCCACCACTCTTCTTTCCTCACTGGAGGGAAGCGAAAGGGTGAATGGTGCT
>NZ_RAWL01000925.1:0-540 GCF_003668885.1 Corallococcus sp. AB049A
CGACTCCATGAAGGCGGAATCGCTAGTAATCGCAGATCAGCACGCTGCGGTGAATACGTTCCCGGGCCTTGTACACACCGCCCGTCACACCATGGGAGTCGATTGCTCCAGAAGTCATCTCACCAAGGGATGCCCAAGGAGTGCTCGGTAACTGGGGTGAAGTCGTAACAAGGTAGCCGTAGGGGAACCTGCGGCTGGATCACCTCCTTTCTAAGGAGACCGGGTGTTGGACTCATCCTTCGGGAGAGTAGGCAACACCAGCAGCCTTCGGGCTGTCAGGTCTAACTAGGTCAATGTTTCCGATAAACAATCCATTATGAACTTCGGGCTTGCTGTTTGGTTTTGAAGGACCGAGCGAAGGCGGCTCGGCTCTTTGAGAATGAAGGACGCTGTAGGGTTCGCCGATGCTTTAGCCCCCTGGGCCTATAGCTCAGCTGGCTAGAGCGCGCGCCTGATAAGCGCGAGGTCGGTGGTTCAAGTCCACCTAGGCCCACCACTCTTCTTTCCTCACTGGAGGGAAGCGAAAGGGTGAATGGTGCT
>NZ_RAWL01000926.1:0-536 GCF_003668885.1 Corallococcus sp. AB049A
GGGCGGGCGGGGCCCGTCGCTCGGCGGCTGGATGGTGAACTCGACGCGGCGGTTGAGGGCCATGCCTTCCTCCGTCGCGTTGTCGGCCACGGGCATGCTGCGCCCGAAGCCCTGCGAGCACACGCGCTCCGCGGCGACGCCGCTCTCGATGAGGAAGCGCTTCACGCTGGCCGCGCGGCGCTTGGACAGCTCCAGGTTGTACTGGTCGCTGGCGCGCGAGTCGGTGTGGCCCTCGATGAGGATGCGGTCCATCCGCGGGTTCTCTTCCATCACCCGCGCGACCTCCTCCAGCACGGGGTAGGACTCGGAGAGGATGACGTCCTGGTCGGTGGCGAAGTTCACCTGCTCCAGGATGACGATCTTGTTCCCCGACGTGCGCGCGAGCGGGCAGCCGTCGCGGCCGCGCTTGCCCTGCGGGACGTCCGGGCACTTGTCGATGCGGTCCACCACGCCGTCGGAGTCCGCGTCGGTGTCCGGACAGCCGGCGTTCTCCACCGGGCCTTCGACGTTGGGGCAGCGGTCGCGCTCGCCAATGA
>NZ_RAWL01000927.1:0-536 GCF_003668885.1 Corallococcus sp. AB049A
AAGCAGTAGTTTCAAGTTTTTGATTCGAAAATTTCTCGTATTCAAAAAGTATAAAAAATTATAAAGTAATCTAAGTTTTTTATACTTTTCTAATCGCAACTTAAAAAACGATACAAACTTACGTTTACGTAACAGAAATTGCCCTTTATTAGCATACTTACAATAAAAATTAAAAAGCCTACGAATAGCCTTTAAACGACGTTGTACTTTTTTAAAAACCAACCGTTTCCTCTTACGCTGATACTTACTCAAAAAACGATTATCACCTCTTTTTTGACCATCTTTTATTTTGGACAACGAATATTTTTTTTTTAAGAACACCGTTCTAAAGAAACTAAACTTTCTTCGTCTTCGAACCCAAACAACTGAAGGATAGTTTAAAGAAACCAAGCATTTGTATTTATTAAAAAAAAAACGACGATTAGATTTAATTCTTTGAAATAGTTTTCGTCTCAGTCGTGCAATTAATAAAAAAAACCTTAACCTTAGGTGTTTAAAGCGTTTAAGTTGTTTAGGACGTGTCCAGTACCTTAAGC
>NZ_RAWL01000092.1:0-23675 GCF_003668885.1 Corallococcus sp. AB049A
GTACGCACACATGCTCATGCTGATGCACCCGCCCCGCGAGAAATCCCCCACCTTCGACGCCACCACCGACGCGCAGGGCCACTTCGCCATCAAGCTGGACCAGCCCCTCTCCGGCACCCTCACCGTGGAGGCCGAAGGCTACCTGCCGCGCAAGCTCCAGGTCCGGGCCCCCACGTCCGGCCTGAAGCTGACCCTGGAGTCGGGCGCCACCGTGCGCGGCACCGTGACGAGCTCACGAGGCACGCCCGTCAACGAGGTGGACGTCTCCCTGGTGAAGCAGGTGGCCGAAGAATCCTCCGAGGAGGAAGCGGAGCGCAGGACCTTCGCGGGCTCCTCGGACGAGGACGGCCGCTTCGACATCCAGGGCCTGCCGCCCGGCACCTATGTCGTGTGGATGCGCGCCAACACCGGCGGCTACGAACGGCGCATGCCCGACCGCGTGGTGCTCCGAGGCTCGGAGACGGTGGAGCTGGCGCTGCGCCTGGACCTGGACGGGCGCGTGGGCGGCATCGTCGTGGACACGGAGGGCCGGCCGCTGGCGGACGTCACCGTGGACGCCAGCGCGAAGGAGGAGAAGAACAGCGGCGGCCGCTCGTACTCGCCCCTCACCACGAAGACCGGCCCGGACGGCCGCTTCGTCCTGGAGCCGCTGGCGCGCGACTGGGACTACGAGCTGGAGGCGATGAAGCCCGGCTACGCGCAGCCCAGGCCGCCAGGAAAGCAGGACGCCGAGGACGAACCCGACTTCGGGCCGGACGACGACAGCGAAGGGTCGATGAGCGACCGCATCCAGCAATGGCTGGAGGACCAGGGGCCGCCCAAGGCCACCGCCCGCGCGGGCGCCATGGACGTGCGCCTCGTCCTGGCCTTCCAGGGCCGCGTCACCGGCCGGCTGGTGAAGTCCGACGGCACGCCCATCACCCGCTTCACCGTGAACGACGAAGCGGTGCGAGACCCGAAGGGCGCCTTCACCGTCTTCGTGGACGAGCCCGGCCCCCAGCACCTCGTCTTCCAGGTGCCAGGCCACGCCCTCACCCAGCGCGACGTGGACGTCCCCGCCGGCCGCGACGTGGACCTGGGCACGGTGCGCGTGGACGCGGGCCGCGTCATCAAGGGCCGCGTGGTGGACGACGCCACCGGCACCCCGCTGGCCGGCGTGCGCATCTCCCTGGCGCTGCCGATGAATGACGTCGCCAACGCGGAGCACGCTGAATCCTTCGCGGACGTCCTCACCGGCCTGGACGGCACCTTCCAGCTGCCCGCCGTGGAGTCGCGACCCTACGTGCTCACCGTGCAGGAGGAGACGCACGCGTCGCTGGAGCGCACCGTGGGCCCCAACGAGGACACGCTCGAACTGCGCCTCCCTTCCGCCACCCGCCTGGAGGTCTCCGTGAGGGACGAACAGGGCAAGCCCGTCTCCATCCCCTTGAGCGTCACGAGGAAGGCGGATGAGCCGGAGGCGCCGAACATCGCCATGGCGTATGAAGGCGTGGCCCAGTTCCGGGACCTGGACCCGGGCGAGTACCTGGTGAAGCTCGCGGGCATGTCCCCGCTGACCGTCATTCCCCGCCTCGTGCGCGTGGAGCCACAGCGCGTCACCCGGCTGGAGCTCCCGGTGGTGACGAAGGGCACCACGCTGAGGCTGCGCTGGGGCGAGCGCGGGCCGCAGGGCACCTCGTACCTCATCCCCGGCCGCGTCCCGGCGCCGCCCGAGTCGGCCTCGTCCAGGGACGTGCAGTGGCTGCGCGAACAGGCCCTCATTCCGGACCTTTCGCGCAGCAGGGATGCCTGGTCCCGCCTCCCTCCCGGGCCCTACACGCTTCTCGTGTTGCGAGAACGTGAGGGACACTGGCTGTCGTTCCGCGAGGACGTGACGGTGGGCACGCTCGACGTGCAGGAGGTGGAGGTCCCGCAGCTTCCCTGGTGAGACGGCTCCAACGGCGACGGCGGGTCCGACATGCCTCGCGGTCCAGGGGAGCTGTGTTAAACCCTCCGTATGACCGCGAGTGACGCGCTGAGCGCTTCCGACCTCGAACGTCTGGCCAGGGCGGAGGCACCGGACCTGGCCGAATCCGTGCTGGCCTTCCTCGACCAGCCGGACCGTCCGTCGGACAAGCCCCTGCCGCAGGGCGCGCTCTCCTTCGACGCGCTGAAGCAGCTGCTGGAGCAGGCGCGCGCGGACGGCGACAAGCCGAGCCGGCGCAAGGGCTCCTATGAAGCGTGGCAGCGCTTCCTCGCGCAGAAGGACGTGCCGCTGCCGCCGCGCCTGTTGCTCGCGGACCTGCTGGTGTCCCTCTACGAGAAGAACACCGAGCCCGCGCGCGCCGCCCTCATCACGCTGGTGAAGGAAGCGCCGCTGAAGTTCGGCCTGTGGGCGGGCCTCAAGCGCATCTACAAGCTGTCGGAGGCGCGCCACGACGCGGAGATGTTCGGCGCGCTGGCCTGGCGCTTCGACACCGAGCGCGGCGGCCGCCGCAACCGCGAGGTGGGCGGCGGAACCCTCACCTATCTCCAGCGCCGCGCGTGGCGCTTCCTGCGCCAGCTGGGCGCGGCCGTGCCGGAGCTCTACCCGCAGTTCGCGGTGGAGGTCCTGCGGCACTACGACCTGGAGACGACCTGGTCGCAGTGCTGGGTGGCGCACCACATCTGGGCGCACAACAGCAAGGGCTACTCCGCGTCGCGCTTCTCCATCCAGCCGCCGGGCGACATGGTGAAGCAGCGCATGTACCCGGACGCGTGGAAGCGCTCGCCGGACGCGCTGATGCGGCTGTTGGACACGTGCCAGTCGGACCCGGCCGCGAAGTTCGCCATCCAGGGCCTGCGCAAGGACCACCCGGAGGCGCTGCGCAAGGTGACGCCCGCGTGGCTGGACCGTCTGGCGCGCCGTCCGCTGGGCAGCGCGCACGACTTCCTGGTGGAGACGCTCCAGGGCTCGCCGGACTTCCACCAGGGCAAGCTGCGCGCGGCCGGGCTGCATGAGGCGGTGCTCGCGCTGCTCTTCTCCCCCAGCGACAAGGCCCGCGCCTACGCCATCGAGTACGCGCGCGGCCACGCGCAGGACCTGGCCGCGGACCGGCTGGCGGACCTGGTGGAGAAGGGCGAGAACGACGTGAAGGGCTTCGCCGCCGCCGCGCTGGAGAAGCACAAGCCGCGCGACCTGGGGCTGCCGCTGCTGGGCCGGCTGCTCAACTCCAAGGTCACCGCGGCGTTCGCGTCCAAGTCGCTGGAGCAGTCCTTCGACCGCGCGGAGCTCACGCACGACTTCCTGCGCGAGCTGCTCTGGGGCACCCAGGAGCAGCTCAACTGGGCGAAGAACTTCGTCTCCACGAAGTACGCGGCCGGGGAAATGCCGGCGGACTTCTGGAAGGTGGCGCTGACGGAGGCGAAGCAGCGCTCGTCGCGCCAGCGCATCGTGGAGGACACGGCGATGAAGGCCCTGTCCACCTACAAGCCGGCGGACATCGGGCCGGAGTGGCTGCTGGACCTGGTGGCGCACCCGCGCCTGGGCCGTCAGGCGGCGCAGTGGCTCACCCGCGCGGACAGCCTGCCGGGCCTGGACGTGGAGCGGGTGAAGGCGCTCGTCTTCAACAGCAAGTTCCGCGGCACGGCGCTGGAGCTGCTGGGCAACCGCAAGCTCTTCACCGCGCGGCAGCTCACGGTGCCCTGGCTGCTGGCGCTGGCGCGCCGGGCGGATCCGCAGCTGCACGACTTCGCGCACCGCTACCTGCTGGCGAACGTGGTGCCCGCGGACTTCAGCGACTCGGGCGACGCGGACGCGGGCCTGGAGCGCCTGTTCGACCTGGCGCTGGGCGCGAAGCAGCCGCCGCCGGTGCGCGCCTTCGCGCAGATGTACCTGCGCTGCCACCACCCGGGCATCGGGCCGGAGCAGCCGGAGTCCAAGTCCTACGAGCTGCGCCCCCGCGCGCCGCGCAAGGCGTACACGGCGGAGCGGCTGTGGCCGGCCCTCTTCGACGCGCGCGACGACGTGCGCCGCTTCGCGCTGACCATCGCCCGCTCGGAGCTGCGCGCGTGGGGCTACCACACGCGCGTGTACGAACTGGCGGACTCGGACGCGAAGGAGATCCGCAACCTGGCCTACGACGCCCTGCTCAACGCGGGCGAGCCGGGCGCGGACGCGCGCCACACGCTGCAGCCGGAGGAGCTGGACGCGGGCAAGGTGTTCGCGCTCACGGAGTCCACCAAGCGCAGCACGCGCGAAGTCGCCGTGGAGCTCATCCGCCGCCACTACGCCCGGCTGGGCGGCGCGGAGCGGCTGTCCGGCCTGATGCAGAGCGCGGACCGCGAGGTGGGCCTGTTCGCGGTGCGCCTGCTCTGGGAGAAGCACCGGCCGCTGCACCTGCCTGAAGGCTGGAAGCCGGCGGGCGGAGGCAAGGACGAGCGCGAGGCGGGTGGCACCACGCGCTTCAGCGACGTGGAGGCGCTGCGCACGTTCCTGCGGCGCATGATGTTCGGCCTGCCACCCGGGCGCGCGAAGGAAGCGCGCGAGGGCGACGTGCAGCGCCGGCTGTCCGCGAGCGTGGCCAAGCGCCGCGTGGTGGAGCTGGTGCGGGACCTGGGCCTGGAAGAAGAGAGCTTCGCCCGCGTGGTGGCGCCCGTGCTGGGCGAGTTCACCGGCTCCGTGGCGAAGGGCGAGTGGCAGAGCTGCCTGGCCTCGCTGGTGCAACTGCGTGCGGCACACCCGGGCGTGCAGCTCGGCGGCATCTAGGACAACGACACCATGGCCAACCTCTCCATCGGCAACATCGAGAAGGTCCGTGCGCTCGCCGCCAATGCGCGCCTGCTCCTCGTGGGCGGCACGCGCGCCGCCGCGGACAGCCGCCTCACCGCGTACGACGCCGCCAACAACAAGGTCCTGTGGACCAGCCCCCTGCCCGCGCACGTGCTGGGCGTGGCGCTGTCCGGCGAGCAGTTCGCCGCGGCGGGCGCGGACGGCACGGTGCGCTTCGGGTCGCTCACCGACGGCACCGTGAAGTTCCAGCTCCACGACGCGCACCCCGGAGGCTGCACGGCGGTGGCGGTCAGCCCCGACGGCAAGGTGCTCTACTCGGCCGGCGCGGACGGCTTCGTGCGCGCGTGGGACTGGGAGAGCACGAAGAAGCTCAAGGAGTGGAGCGCGTCCTCTCAAGCCCTGCGCGCGGTGGCGGTGGACCCCACGCACACATACGTGGCCTGCGCGGGCGATGACGGCGTGGTGCGCTCGTTCACGGTGGCGACGGGTGCGCGCCGGGACATGCCGGGCCACGAGGGCGCGGTGCGGGCGCTGGCCTTCACGCCTCGCGACGGGCGGCTCGTCTCCGCGGGCGACGACGGCAAGCTGCGCATCGGCTACCTCGTGGGCGCGGTGGAGTTCGAGGTCCGCGGCGACAAGGACAGCGGCCACGCGGGCGCCGTGCTGGGGCTGGTGTTCCCGCCCACGCCGCAGGCGGAAGCGGGCCAGGACCCGGCGGAGCGCATCGCCTCCGTGGGCAGCGACGGCAAGCTGAAGGTCTGGCGCCTGGACGAGCGCCGCAAGCCGCGCACCTTCGACCTGGGCACCAAGGCCCTGGGCGCGGTGGCCTTCGCGCCGCCGGCGAACCCGCGCCAGGCGAAGCAGCTGCTCGGCTTCCTCTTCGTGGGCGGCGACGACCGCCGCGTCACCCGCATCACGCTGGGCACGGACGGCAAGCCCACGGACGAGACGACGGCCTTCGGCCACGGCTTCGACGCCTTCACCGAGGCGCTGAAGGCCGCCCTCCCCCGCCGCGAGGCCGCGGTGAAGGAGGCGGTGGCGCTGCTGGAGCCGGAGGCGCTGGACTTCGTCCTGGGCGTGCTGTCCTCGGACAAGGACGTCGCGGCGCGCCGGCTGGCGGCCACGGAGCTGGGCAACCACGGCCGCACCGCCGCGCGGCCGAAGCTGCGCGAGCGCCTCAACGACGATGACAAGACGGTGCGCGCCGCGGCGCTGGACGCGCTGGTGAAGCTGGAGACGGAGTCGCCGCTGGCGGCCCCTCGCGCGGCGCTGGATTCGCGCTTCACGGACACGCGGGTGCAGGGCCTGCGCCTGCTGGCGAAGCTGGGCAGCGCGTCGCCGCTGGTGCCGGGCCTCATCGCCAGCAAGCTGCCGGACACCCACAACGACGTGGGCATCGCCGCGCTGGACGCGCTCACCACCGTGTCGCCCAGGGGCAGCACGGAGCCGCTGAAGCTCGCCTTCGAGCGTGGCCCCGCGGCCCTCAAGGTGGAGGTGCTGCTGCGCGCCTCGGTGGCCGGACAGCTGGGAGACCCGCGCCTGCAGCCGCTGGTGGCGCGCGCGCTGGACGACGCGGACCGGGACGTGCGCCGCGTGGCCTTCGCGGTGCGCGTGCTGGAGCGCCGCGCGCTGGCCGCCACGCTGGAGGCCAAGGACGAGGAGTTCGCGCGCACGGTGCGGGAAGTGGCCCGCATCGTGACGCTCCAGGCGAAGCGCGCCGCGGGCGACGCGGAGGCGAAGTTCACCACCGAGGGGGAAGTCACCGCCTCGCGCGACAAGCTCTTCGCCAACACTCCGCCGGGTCAGGCGCTGACGGAAGCGGACCTGGAGCCGCTGCTCGCCGCCATGGCCTGCCGCATGCCGGACACGGCCGTGCGCGGCGCGCGCGTGCTGGCGCAGCTCGGTGACGGCCGCGCCCTGGGCGCGCTGCTCCAGCTGTCGCGAGAGGACGACGCCGCCATCCGCCGTGAGACGGCCACCGCGCTCCAGGCGCTGCAGGACCCGCGCGCCCGCGAGCGGCTGGTGTGGATGCTGGACGACGCGGACGGCGACGTGCGCGCGGCGGCGCTGACGGCCGTGGTGGCGCTGGACGTGGATGCGCCGCTGTCCGCCGCGGAGGCCGCGCTGCGCTCGGGCCACGAGGACGTGCGCGTGCGCGGCCTGGACCGGCTGGTGAAGCTGGGCGCCAAGGCGGAAGGCGCGGAAGGGCTGCTGGGCGACGCACTGGAGGACGAGTCCGCGAAGGTGCGCGGCGAGGCCTTCCGCACGCTGTGGGCCTGGAACGACCAGGAGCCGGTGAAGGCGCTGGACCGCGCGCTGGCGGGCCGCTTCCCGGACCTGCGCACCCGCGCCGTGGAGGTGCTCGCGCAGAAGGGCACCGACGACTGGGCGCTGGAGCGGCTGAAGAAGTCCGTGGAGGACCGCGACGTGGGCGTGGCCACCGCCGCCTACGAGGCGTGGGTGAAGCTGGCCGGCAAGGAGAAGCCGGAGCCGCACCTGGCCGCGCTCAACACCGCGCACCCCGCCCTGCGTGAGAAGGCCGCGAAGGCCTCCGTGCACGCCCCGGCGGAAGCGCTGCGCTCCGCGCTGCTCAAGCGCGTGCAGGACGAACACCTGGAGGTGGCGGTCGCGGCGCTGGAGGCGCTGGACAAGCTCATCCCCAACGAGAACGGGCCGCTGCTCGCGGGCATCGCGGCGGCGGCGCTGCCGGTGCGCGTGCGGGCCGCGGAGCTGCTCGCCCCGCGCGGCGCGGAGGACATCATCGAGCCCATGCGCGGGATCATCACGGACAAGGACCTGGAGCGGATGTACCCGCCCGGCTTCCTGGTCCCCCTGCGCATCCGCGCGGCGCGCGCGCTGGCCACGCTGGGCTCGCGGCGCCTGCTGGGCTTCTACGCCACCACGCTGCTGCCCAACGAGCTGACGGACCTCCAGGAGCAGGGCGCGCGCGGTCTCGCCACGGCCAGCCGCCGGGGCGACGAGGGCGCGCTGCTGGATGCGTTGGGCCACTCGCTGGTGGCGGCGCGTTCCTGGGCGGCGGACGGCCTGGCGCGCCTGGGTGACGTGCGCGCGCTGCCGGTCCTCACCGGAAACCTGCGCCATGAGCACCTGCCCATCCGCCTGGGCGCCATCCTCGCCTTCGCGGCCCTGGGCCCGGAGGGCGACGGCGGCCTGCTGCACGGCCTGGAGGACTCCGCGCGCGAAGTGCAGGAGATGGTGTTCGCCATCGTGCTCGCCCGCGACCTGCGCGCCAGCCGCGAGGGCGGACCGCCGGACCTGCTGACGAGCGCGCTCTCCAGCGGCCGTCCGGAGGTGCGCTACGCCGCGGCCCGCGCGCTGGAGCTGCGCACGGAGCCGGAGGCCTACCGCGCGCACCTGGTGGAGGTGCTGCTGCCGCCGCGTCCGGAGAAGGCCGGCGACATGAAGGACTGGCCCGCGGAGGATGAGCGGGCGAAGCGCGTGATTGGGCTCGCCGAAGCCCTCTCCAGCGGTCAGCCGGAGCAGCGCTACGCGGCGGCGCAGGTGCTGCTCCTGCGCAACAAGCCGCTGGACTACTTCCGTGAGGCGCAGAAGGTCGCGCGTCCCAGCTCGCTCCAGGCCCCCTGGAAGCCGGAGACCGCCCAGGGCGCCGCGCACGTCATCCAGCCCTCCACGCCGGAGAAGCAGGGCACGGCCTCCGCCACGGGCAAGAGCTGGCTGCGCCGCCTCTTCTCCGCGGTGAAGCCGGCGGAAGGCTCGACGGAAGCAACGCTCAAGGACGCGACGCTGGCGGAGCGTCAGCACCTGCGCCGCCTGGCCTTCGGCGCCTACGTGGGCCTGCTGCGCCAGGTCACGGCGGGTGACGAGGAAGGCCACCGCGTCCGCCGCGACGCCGTGGACCGCGTGGTGAAGCTCACGCAGGAAGGCTACGCGGGCACGTCCGCCGCCGTGGCCGCCCTGCTGCGCGCGCTGGAAGACCCGCACCAGTTGGTGCGCCGGGCCGCGCTCGCGGGCCTCAAGGAGCTGTACCCCGCCGGCAGCGACGAGCCGCTGGCGCTGGCCCTGTCCTCGCTGTCTCCGGACGTGGCGCGCGCCGCGCTGGAGGAGCTGGCGGAGCGCGGTGACAAGGCCCGTCCGCGCGTGACGGCGGCGCTCAACTCGGCGCTGCCGGAGGTGCGCAAGTCCGCCTTCGAGCTCTTGGAGAAGCTGAGCCCGCCGGGCAGCCTGGATCCGCTGCTGGCCGCGCTGGGCAGCGAGCACGCGGACCTGCGCGTGGGCGTGATTGAGCGGCTGGCCGGCGCCAACGACCCGCGCGTCACGGAAGCGCTGGGCCGCGCGATGGGCAGCGAGCACGAGGACCTGCGGCTGCGCGCCGCGGAGCTCCTCGCGTTCCGGGGCGACGACCGGGCGGTGGAGGTGCTGGGCACCTTCCTGCGCTCGGAGACGTCCGCCGTGGCCCGCCGCGCCCAGGAGGCCCTGGCCCGGCTGGGCACCTCCGCCGCCGTGGCCGCGCTGGCCGCGCGCCTGACGGTGGCCACGGAGCTTCAGGAGCGCACGAGGCTGGTGACCGTGCTGGGCCGCACCCACCGCGCGGACGCGCTGGACGTGCTCGCGCGCCAGAGCGTGGCGGACGAGGCCCCGAGCGTGCGCCTCGCCTGCGTGACGGCCGCGATGCAGCTCACCTGGCCGCCGGAGCAGGAGAAGCTGCGGGAGCACGAGCGCGACCTGAAGAAGCGCGACGCGGCGCTCGCGGTGCGCTTCCTGAGCGTGGCGGTGAAGAGCCAGGACCCGGAGGTCCGCAAGGCCGCCGCCCGCGAGCTGGAGCACGGCAAGAACGAGGGCCAGGACGCGCTGCTCGTCCAGCTCTTCAACGACCGCGACGTCACCGTGCGCGCGGCTGCCGTGGAGCACTACTCGAAGCGCGTGGTGGAACAGGGCGCGGCGGTGGAGCCCCTGGAGGAGATCCTCCGCGCCGGAGCCCGCGAGCTGATGCTGCCCGCGGCGGAAGGCGTGGCCCACCAGCGCCGCGCCAGCGCCCTGCGCCCCCTGCTGTTGTACGCGCGCGCCGGTGAGCCGCACGAGCGCGGCCGCGCCCTGCTCGCCCTGGGCACCCTGGGTGACGTGCGCGCCCTCTCCGAACTGGAGACGGTGGCCGGCGGAGGCACCCCGGACGCCCCGGCCGAAGAGGACATGGTGTTCGCCGCCATCGAGGCGCTGGGCCGACTGGCGAACCGGATGCCGGATGGCGAGGAGCGCCGCCGCATCGAGGAGAAGGTGGAGGCCGCGGCCACGGACGGCGCCGCCTTCCAGCGTCAGGAAGCCGGTGTGCGCGGCCTGCGCGCCCTGGGCGGAGAGCGCGCCCGCGTGAAGCTGGAGGCGCTGCTCGCCGACATCGAGACGGACGACGACGTGCGCCGCACGGTGGCGGAGGAGCTGGGCAAGTTCGGAGACCCGGCCGCCGAGCCCGCCCTGGCCGCCGCGCTGAACGAGGAGGACGACGACCTGCGCGCCGCCGCCCGCAAGGCGCTGGATGTCCTCTTCCCCAAGGAGCGCACGCGGGTGGAGTTCCTCGCCGTGCAGAGCGAGCACGAGGACATCTCCGAGCCCGCCGCCACCTACCTCGCCAGCGAAGGCGACCCGGCCCTGCTGGTGCCCCGCCTGGCCACGCTGGACAACGTGGAGCTGCGCCTGCGTCTGCGTCGCGGGCTCGCCCGTCGTGGCGCGCTGCCCGTGCCGGAGGTCATCGCCCTGTTCGGCCACGACAAGCCGGAAGCGCGCGAAGAGGCCGCGCGGCTCGTGGGCACCTGGACGGGTGACGCGCGTGAAGCCGGCGCCGTGGACACGGCCGGGCTGACCCGCGCGCTCGTGGCCGCCGAACGGCGCACCGCCACCGCGTGGGGCACCGCGCAGCCCTCCAAGAAGGAACCGCTGGCCGCCGCCTGGGAGCGCCTGCTCTGGGCGGGCTCACGGCTGGGCGCGAAGGAGCTGGGCGCGACGTCCGCCGAAATCCTCCGCAAGGGCGAGGCCCAGGCCCCCGCCGCCGTGCGCCAGGAAGCGGCGCGCGTGCTGGGCCGGCTGAAGGCCTCAAGCGAAGCGCAGGCCCTGCGCACGGCCCTCGGTGACCCGGACGCGAACGTGCGCTCCGCCGCCGCGTCGGTGCTGGCCGCGCTGGTGCCCGCCGAGGCGTCCACGTGGGCGCTGGAGGTGAAACCCTTCGACCCGGTGGCCCTGGGCCCCACGGGCGCGAAGGTGGCCCCGTCCGCGCTCACGGCCAGCGAGGCCCGCCGGCTCGCGGTCCCCGCGCTGCTGGCGAAGAAGGACCTGAAGCCGCTCGAGTCCGTCGCCGCCGACCCGAAGCCGGAGGTGAAGCAGGACGCCTGGGCCGCGCTGGGCCGCCTGGGCGGGGACGAGGCCGCGGCGCTCTTGAAGACGGCCGCGTTCGACAAGTCGCAGTCGGTGGAGCTGCGCAAGGCGGCCTACCGCGCCCACAAACGTGCACGCCGGGCCGCTGAGCGCGCCCGGAAGGAAGGTCAACCGTCGTGAGCACCGCAACCGCACGTCATCCCGTCGCGCTGAGCTACGCCGCGCAGAGCGACGTGGTCGTCACGCCGGACGCCTCGCGCGTGCAGCTGGCCCTGGAGGGCTCGCGAGGCACCGTGGGCGTCAGTGGCCAGGTGAAGGACCCCACCCTCTTCCGCGACGCGCTGGCCGCCGCCTTCGCGGTGCTCTCCAGCGACCTGCGCTACCGGGGCCGCGACCGCACCGCGTACCTCGCGTACCTGATGAAGCAGGGCAAGCGCGCCAGCGCTCAAATCTGGGAAGCGCAGAAGGCCTTCCTCGACAACGCGCTGGAGGGTGAGGAGAAGAAGGACGCCGTCCTGGACCCCGTCCTCACGGTGGATCCGGATCAGGTCTCACTGGAGGTCTTCTCCCGAGACGAGAGCGCCTACGCGCGCCTCGCCTTCGACAACAGCCTCTTCGACAAGCGCCAGGCCGCGCACGGCTCCACGTTCCTGGACGTGCCGCAGGACCTGCCCGCCCGGCTGGACCGCCTGCGCGCCTACGCCCCGGTGATGCTGGAGGCCCACGTCGCCCCCACCGCGAAGCCCGCGCCCGCCACGGAGCCCCGCGCCCCGCGCACGGTGGAAGTGCCCCACGCGTGGCTGCGAGGCTTCCTCCAGGTGCAGTCCGCCGCGACGCTGCCGGCCACCACCTGCGCCATCGCGCCCATCGACCTGTACAACCTGCTCTTCGCGCTGCGCACCCGCCGCTCGAAGAAGGCGCCCCGCGCGCTGCGCTTCGAGCTGGTCCCCGGCGCCCCGCCGCGCCTGGTGCTGGAGCCCTGGGAGCAGGTGCTGGAGTGCCACGGCGGCGTGTACACGGGAGCGGCGCCCGCGGTGGTGCGCACCTTCGGCCGTCAGCGCCTCGCCGCGCTCGCGCGCCTGCTGCCCCACGCGAAGAGCGTGCACGTGCAGCTGCTGGGTCCGGGCCTGCCGGTGTTCTGGGTCATCGACCTGGGCGCGGCCACGCTGACGCTGGGGCTCACCGGCTGGACGGAGAGCGGCTGGTCCAGCGCCGCCGCCTTCGACGCGCTGATGCCGCGCGACGTGCCGGAAGGCCTGGCGGAGCAGCTGCGCAACCGCCTGCGCAAGGACGGTCCCCTCGCCTTCGAGGTGCTGGCGAAGGACGCGGGCGCACCGAAGGACCACGTGCGCGCCGCGCTCCAGCTGGAGTGCCTGCGAGGCCGCGTCCTCTTCGACGTGGCGCGCGGCACCTACCGTCCGCGAGAGCTGATGCCCACCCCGGTGGACGAGGCCGCGCTGCGCTACGGCAACGAGCGCGAGGCCCGCGCCCACCGCCTGCTGGGCGACGGCGGCCCGGGCTCCGGCGAAGTGAAGCTCACGCAGGTGCACGACCTGGTCGGCGAAGGCACGCGCATCCAGGGAGAGGTCGTGGACCGCGAGGCGGTGCGCAGCTTCTTCCCCAACTTCACCATGGACCTGGAAGGCCGCGTGAAGGACGCCAGCTGCGGCTGCCCGCACTTCCGCCGCTCCGGCATGCGCGAAGGCCCCTGCGAGCACATGCTCGCGCTGCGCCTGGCGTACGCGCGCCGCCGCGCCGAGGAAGAGGCGCTCCGGCAGACGCCCGAGGGCCGCAAGCTCATCCGCGCGGAGACGCGCGCGTACGTGCGCCGCGACCCGGCCACGGGACTGGAGCAGGTGTATCGCGTGTCGCTGGACGGCAAGGTGGTGGCCCTCACGTGGGGACCGCGCCTGGGCGACTCGCGTCACCAGCGCCTGTGGTTCGACTCGGATACCGAAGCCCGGACGGCGTACTTCAGCCGTTTGGAGAAACTGACCGCTGACGGCTACATCGACGCGGCCTCGACTCTGGTGTAAACACTCACTCAACGGCCCGGCCGCCGACGGGGCGGCCGGAAGGATGGTGGCGCCGGACGAAAATCGAATAGCGAGTGGTCGAGAGAGGTCTGGACCGCATCAGCCTCAACGCCTCGAGCGTAGGAACGGCGCTGCGCCGTTCTGGTTGAAATGCTGGACACTCTCCGCAAGGTAGCCTGTTCTTGGCTCTCTCCCTCCCGAGCACTACGGTCGGGGCGGGAAGCGGAACCAACGACGCAACCGCCGTTTTCCCACCCCGACCGTAGTGCTCGGGAGGGGAGAGCCGGTGAGGCTACCGTGCCCCAGGTGAGCTGGTGGTGCCTTCCTGGCCTCCCTCGACCGCTCGGATTCGTGTCTCCGTCGCCCCTCCCTGAGCCGCCGCGCCCGTCGAAGGTAACTCGATGACCGCCAAGCTGGAGTCGTTCGTCCCCGCCGCCCCGCCGCAGGCTGCTCCTGAAGTCACGCCCGCTGCGGCTCCCAACACCGTCGCGAAGCGCGAGGCCGCCAGGGCCGCGCACGACGCCCTCCTCACGCGCTGGAAGGCCATCACCGAGGCTGGCGGCACGGATGCATGGGTGCACGCGCAGCTCGTCGCCAAGGGCGCGCTCGCGGAGGAAGTCGACTTCTCCTCGCTGAAGGAGAAGGAGAAGACGGCCTGGAAGGAGAAGAAGAAGGCCGAAGCGGTGGAGCGCCGCGCGCTGGAGCGCCAGGCCCACGAAGCGTGGAAGGCCACGCACGTGAACCACCTGGGCGTGGGCATCTACTGGAACGAAGCCGGCCTGCCGGACAAGTTCGACCTGGAGCACCGCGAGGAGCGCGCGCGACAGAACGGCCTGCCCACGCTGAACACCGCGGACGACCTGGCCAAGGCGCTGGGCCTGAGCGTGTCCAAGCTGCGCGGCTTCGCGTTCCACCGCGACGTGGACACGGGCTCCAACTACGTCACGTGGAGCATCCCCAAGCGCACGGGCGGCGAGCGCACCATCACCTCGCCCAAGCCGGAGCTGAAGCAGGCGCAGCGCTGGGTGCTGTCCAACGTCGTGGAGCGGCTGCCGGTGCACGGCGCGGCCCACGGCTTCGTGGCGGGGCGCTCCATCCTCACCAACGCGCTGGCGCACCGGGGCGCGGACGTGCTGGTGAAGGTGGACCTGAAGGACTTCTTCCCGTCGGTGAACTGGCGCCGGGTGAAGGGCCTGTTGCGCAAGGGCGGCCTGCCGGAGAACACCTCCACGCTGCTGGCGCTGATGTCCACGGAAGCGCCGCGCGAGCGCATGTCCTTTAGGGGCAAGACGCTGCACGTGGCGAAGGGGCCCAGGGCCCTCCCGCAGGGCGCGCCCACTTCACCGGGCATCACCAACGCGCTGTGCCTGCGCCTGGACAAGCGGCTGTCGGCGCTGTCGCGCAAGCTGGGCTTCACGTACACGCGCTACGCGGACGACCTGACCTTCTCCTGGACGAAGGCGAAGGCGCCCAAGGCCCGCCGCGCGCAGGGAGCGCCGGTGGCGGTGCTGCTCGCGCGGGTGAAGGACATCGTGGAGGGGGAGGGCTTCACGGTGCACCCGGACAAGACGCGCGTCGCCCGCAAGGGCAGCCGTCAGCGCGTCACGGGGCTCGTGGTGAACGAGGCCAAGGACGGCACGCCCGCCGCCCGGGTCCCCCGCGACGTGGTGCGCCGCCTCCGCGCGGCCATCCACAACCGCCAGAAGGGCAAGCCCGGCCGCGAAGGCGAATCGCTGGAGCAGCTCAAGGGCATGGCGGCGTTCATCCACATGACGGACCCGGAGAAGGGCCGCATGTACCTCGAGCAGCTCGCGAAGCTCGAAGCCGCCACGCCCGCCCAGGCCTAGCGCTTCAGCGCCGTATCCGCGAACTCCAGCAGGCGTCGCGGATACTCCTGAGGGGCCGTCGCGGTGAAGTTGCCATGCGACGCCCCGGGGATGCGCCACGTCTGGGCATACCCCGCTACGTGCGTGAACAACTCATCCAGCAACGGCTGCCCGGACTCCTCCGTCCCCGCGACGATGAACAGGGGCCGGGGCTGGATGCGGTCCACCGCGTCGATGGTCCGCACCTCGTCCAGGGCAATCCCCCGCCGCCAGAAGGGAATCAAAGCCCCCGTCTGCGTCACCACGCCGAAGCGCCGGAAGTCATACGCCGCAGCCAGCCACAGCGTGTTGAACGGAGACAGCAGCACCACCGCCGCGACCTGAGGGTCCTTCGCCGCCACCTCCGCCACCGCCGCGGATCCAATGGAGAACCCCAGCGCCCCCACGCGAGCCGGATCCACATCCGGCTGCGCTCGCACATAGGCCAGCGCCGCGCGCACATCCTGGCGCTCCTTGTCGCCCCAGGTGGACGTCTCGCCGCCGCTCTGCCCATGCGCGCGCAGGTCGAAGAGCAGCACGCCATAGCCCCCGTCGTGCAGCACACGGGCCTCCGGTATCAGGTCCATGCGAGTCTGCGACAGGCCATGCGCCAGCACCCACGCCGCCTTGTTGCGTGAAGGCAGGTACCAGCCGCGCAGCTCCACGCCGTCGTCCGTGCGCAGCGTCACCTCGCGCGCGTCACCGAAGTCCGCGGGCAGCGCTGGCGCCGGCTTGGGGTAGTGGAAGTACTGCTCGGAGCGCCACGCCGCGCGGCCACCCAACGCCAGCGCCACCAGCACGCACGGCAACACCAACACCCCCAGCACCCGCCCCCACCGAATCCGTTTCAACAACCCAGCCATGTCCGCCTCTCTCCACCAGCAAGCGAGCTCTACCCTGGAGCGGAAGCCGCTGCCCCCGGGCTTGTGTTGGAACCCGCCGAACACTTAGACCCTATAGGCGCCAACAGCCTCCTGGTTTACAGTTTAGGCAAACTTTAGCAGCGGCGGCACACGGGACCGTCATGGGTGAGCAGGCATGAAGACGTCGAAGACGGTCTATGACGCAGTGGTGGTGGGCTCGGGCGCCTGTGGTGGATGGGCGGCCAAGCAGCTGACGGAGGCCGGGCTCCAGGTGCTGGTGCTGGAGGCGGGCCGGAGTGAGAAGGCGGACCGGGCGCTCCACCTGATGCACCGCGTGAAGCAGAAGCTGGGCTACCGCATCGAGTCGGACCAGGACCGCACCTCACGCCAGTCCATCCAGGCCACGAGCTTCGCCTGGCCGTTCCATCCGCACGCCTTCGTGGATGACGTGGACAATCCCTACACCACGCCAGACGACGCGCCGTTCGCCTGGATTCGCGCGCGGCAGGTGGGCGGGCGGACCAGCGTGAAGGCTCACGGCCGCCAGTTCTACCGGCTGTCTGACTTCAACTTCCACGCGGGCAGCCTGGATGGGTTGAGCCCGGACTGGCCGCTGTCGCACGCGGACCTGGCACCGTCCTACGAAATCGTGGAGCGGTGGATGGGCCTGCGAGGCAACTCGGACGGCGTGGACACGCTGCCGGACTCGGTCTTCGCCGGTCCCGCGCCGCTGTCCCCCGGCGAGGTCCGCCTGCGTGAGAAGGTGAAGGCCCGCTGGCCGGACCGCCACGTCGTCGCCCGCCGCACCGCGAACGCGCCGGTGACGCTGCCAGCGGCGCTGAAGACGGGGCGCCTGACGCTGCGCTCGCACGCCATCGCCAGCCACATCCTGCACGACCCGAACACGGGCCGCGTGACGGGCGTGTCCTTCATCGACGCGAACAACGGCACCTCCGAGGAGGTGCGCGCCAAGGCCGTGGTCGTGGCCGCGGGGACGATTGAATCCACGCGGTTGCTGTTGCACTCGCGCAACCGGGCGTTCCCGGACGGCCTGGCGAACAGCTCGGGCCTGTTGGGCCGGCACCTGATGGACCACATGTACCTGCGAGGCATCGAGGCGCGGATGAACCTGCCCTCGCACCTCCACCAGAAGGAGCACGGCTGGGCGTACGTCCCCCAGTTCCGCAACGTCTCCGAGCGCCACCCCGACTTCGCGCGCGGCTACGGCATCCAGGTCTTCACCTTCGACGACCAGATGCACATGGTGCCCTTCGGCGAGATGATCCCCCGCCCGGAGAACCGCGTCACGTTGAGCGCCACGGTGAAGGACCGCTGGGGCATTCCGGCGGCGCACATCGAGTGCCGGCACTCGGACAACGAACTGAAGATGACGGAGGACGCAGTGGCCTCCTGTCTGGAGATGCTGGAGGAGGCGGGCTGCACGGTGGAGAAGGTCAACAAGACGCTCTCCCACCCGGGCATGGCCATCCACGAGGTGGGCACCGCGCGCATGGGCAAGGACCCGAAGACGTCCGTGCTCAACCCCTTCAACCAGAGCTGGGATGTCCCCAACCTCTACGTCACGGACGGCTCCTGCTTCCCCTCGCAGGGCCCGCAGAACCCCACCCTGACGATGATGGCGCTCACTGTCCGCGCCTGCGCCCACCTGGTGGGCGAGCTCAAGGCCGGCCGCATCTGATTCCCCTCCAGCACTGACGCGAGGGGCCCGCTGGAACGGGCCCCTTGCACGGCTGGCGCGGATTTATTACCTACCAGTCAGTAACTAACCCTTCGCGCCATGTCCCGTCCCCCCCGCGTCACCGACCTGCAGATCGACGAAGCGGCCCGGACCGTGTTCCTGGCCCAGGGCCCGTCCGCGCCGCTGCAGGACATCGCGAAGCGGCTGGGCATCTCGCAGCCAGCGCTGCTGCACCGGGTGGGCACCAAGGAAGCGCTGATGGCCAGGGCCCTCCGTCCGGTGCCGCCCACCGCGCTGGCGCTGCTGGAGCCAGGCCCCAGGGCCAACGCGTCCATCGAGGCGCAGCTCCTGGAAGCGCTGCTGCACCACCGGGACTTCCTGCGCCAGTTGGTGCCGTGGCTGTTCGTGTTGCACTACTCGGTGCTGGGCGGAGCCAGGGCCATGCACCTGGACACGCCGCCCCCGGTGGCGCTGCGCGAGGGGCTGACGAAGTGGCTCGCCCGGGCGAAGCGGGCCGGAAGGGTGGACCTGGCCGAGCCCAGGGTCGCGGCGGAAGCCCTCTGTGGAGCGCTGGAGGCCCGCTGCTTCAACGCCCACGTGGGCGGAGCCACCTACGCCCCCGGCGAGGACGAAGCCGTCCTGCGCCAGCTCATCCGGGTGCTGCTGACGCCAGCGCGAGCACCCGCCCGGAAGCCGAGGAAGAGGACCCCGAGATGACGACCGCCGCGCCCAAGCTGACCCGCTCCACGGAGGGGCCCGGGCTGATCCTCCTCCTGGGTGCGCTCATCGGCTTCGGTCCCCTGTCCATCGACATGTACCTGCCGGCGTTCCCCGCCATCGGCGAGTCGCTGCACGCGACCGCGGGAGAGGTGGAGCGCACGCTGGCCACGTTCTTCGCGGGGCTCGCGGTGGGGCAGCTGTTGTCCGGGCCGGTGAGTGACCGCTTCGGCCGCACGAAGCCGCTCTACGTGGGCCTGCTGCTCTACGTGGTGGGCTCCATCGGCTGCGCGGCCGCGCCGTCCGCGGATGTGCTGGCGGCCTGCCGGTTCGTGCAGGCCCTGGGCGGCTCGGTGGGCATGGTGACGGTGAGGGCCGTCGTGAGGGACCTGCACTCGGGAGCAGCGGCCGCGAGGATGATGTCGCGCCTGGTGCTGGTGATGGGCCTGGCGCCCATCCTGGCCCCACTGCTCGGAGGCTGGGTGCTGCGGGCCCTGGGTTGGCGAGCCATCTTCGGAAGCCACGCGGTCATCGGGCTCATCGCGCTGGGAGCGGCCATCGCCATCCTGCCGGAGACCGCCCCTCCGAGGAGCGAAGCCTCCAGGTCCAGACCCTTCCAGGCCATGTGGAGCATCCTGAAGGCACCAGACTTCCTGGGGCCCGCGTTGGCGGCGGCGCTCGCGCAGGCGGGGATGTTCGCGTACATCGGCGGCTCCCCCTTCGTCTTCATCACGTTGCACGGCGTGAAGCCGGAGCACTTCGGGTGGTTCTTCGGAGCGAACGCGGCGGGTCTGGTGGCGGTGTCGCAGCTCAACCACTGGCTGCTGGCGCGCTCCTCGCCGGAGCGGGTGTTGAAGCAGGCGGTGCGCATCGCCGCGCTCGCGGGCGTGGTCCTGGTGACGGTGGCATCGACAGGCTTCGGAGGCCTGTGGGGCATCGCGCTGTCGCTGTTCGTGTTCGTCTCCAGCCTGGGAGCCATCACGCCCAACGCGACGGCGCTGGCGATGGAGCAGCACGCGAAGCAGGCAGGCATCGCGTCGGCGGTGCTGGGAGCGCTCCAGTTCATGCTGGCGGCCGGAGCCTCCGCGGCGGTGAGCGCGAGTCACGACGGCACCGCGAGGCCCATGGCCCTGGGAGTCGCCATCGCCGCCCTGCTCGCCCTGGGAGCACTGGGCCTGGCGAAGCGAGCCCCCGCGCACTGAGCCGTGGGTGGGATTGACACCCTGGAACGTGACGCCCGATGGTGCGGTGCGAAATGCTCGCACCCTTCTACTCCGCATGCCCTGTCTGCAATGAGACCGGCTCCCGTCCGGTCGTCGCATTCCAAGAGCTGAGCTACGGCCGCTGCACGGGCTGTGGGCTCATCTACAAGCGCGAGCAGAAGCCGGGCCTGGGAGAGGGCTACGAGGAGAAGTACTTCAAGCACAACCGTGCGAAGTACCTGAGCCGGTGGAACCACCGGGTGCGCAAGTGCCTGCGGCAGGTGCTGGTGTGCCTGGAGTACGCGCCGCACGCGAAGGACCTGTTGGACGTGGGCTGCTCCGCGGGCTACGTGCTGGAGGCCGCGCAGCGAGCCGGGCTGAAGGCCACGGGGCTGGACTACTCCCAGTTCTCGGTGAACCTCTGCCGCGAGCGGGGCTACACCGCCGAGTACGGCTCCCTGACGAAGATGCCGTTCCCGGACGCGTCCTTCGACATCATCACGCTCAAGCACACGCTGGAGCACGTGGACCAGCCCATGGACGGGCTGAGGGAAATCCAGCGGGTGCTGAGGCCCGGAGGCGTGGCCTTCGTCATCGTGCCGGACGCGGCCTACTACAAGATCATCGTGATGCCGAAGAAGGGCCGCTCCTTCCGTCCGGACCGCAGAGGCTGGCAGCACCACGTCTACTTCTACGAGCACAACCTCGCGGACGCCTGCGCCAGGGCAGGCATGCATCCCGTGAAAGCAGGCAAGGACATTTTCCGCAGCCGGCTGGCGAAGGGCCTCCGGGCTCCGTATGAGTACGTCCGCTTCGCCTTCCTCTGGGCCTGGGTCCAGGTCTGCCGCCTGACGCACATGCGCCGGGAGATCCAGGTCATCGCCCAGAAGCCAAAGACGGACGCCCAGCTCCCGGCTCCGCAAGCCGAAGCCGCCTGAGCCAAACCCCCAGCGCCACGGCCAGCACGAGCGCCACGGGTCCCAACCAGTCCCCCCAGGCCCCCGCGAGCGAGCTCAACCGATCCGCCGCAGGCACGCGCATCACGGTGCCAGCGCGCTGGTTGTCCTCCAGCTCCGAGGTCCAGGTCCCCGCCGGGTCGATGAACGCGGAGATGCCCGAGTTGGTCACCCGAACCTGAGCCGTGCGCGTCTCGATGCTGCGAAATGCCGCATGCATCAGGTGCAGCCGGGGCGCGGGAGTGCCTGAGAACCACGAGTCATTCGACAGCGTGAGAATCAGGTCCGCGCCCTGGCGAACCTCCGCCGCGACGTAGTTGGGGAAGACCGCCTCGTAGCAGATGAGCGGTGCGACCTTGAGCACGCGGCCGCCGTTCAGCCGGAAGTCCACCAGCCGAGGCCCGGGGCCACGCTTCCAGCGTCCGGTCCAGGGGAGCCACGCGCGCAGCGTGGGCGAGTCCACCAGGTCCGGAACCCACTCCGTGAGCGGGAACAGCATCGTCTTCCGGTAGGCAGCCTGCGCCAACTCACCCGTCGCGGAGGGCCCCAGGAACATGGCGGCGTTGAACTCGCGTTCGCCCTCCAGGTCGTAGGTGCCGAACACCAGAGGCACACCGCGCTCCGCCACCCACGAGCGGATCTCCTCATCCAGCGCGCCGCCGTCCTCGCTCTTCGGAGTACCGAACGTCGTGGGATACACCGTCTCCGGCCACACCAGCAGGTTCAGAGCC
Organism: Corallococcus sp. AB049A; assembly: GCF_003668885.1. Taxonomy (NCBI): domain Bacteria; kingdom Pseudomonadati; phylum Myxococcota; class Myxococcia; order Myxococcales; family Myxococcaceae; genus Corallococcus; species Corallococcus sp. AB049A. The sequence goes on from NZ_RAWL01000092.1 coordinate 21,162, forward strand.
CCCGAGCGCAACAGCGCATCCGACATCGCGTAATGCGTATCCAGGATATTGCGGACGACCTCGTAGGTGCCCTGCTCCGCGGCCAGCTTCTCGATGTTGGTGATGTTCGCCTGCACCGCCCCCACCACCAGCGAAGGAGCCGAGTGCACCGCGGCGCGCACCTGCCCCAACCGCACCGCCCCGTAACCCCAACCCACCAGGGCCAGAACGACCGCCAGGACCGCCGGCCGAAGCCGCGGCCCCCGAGCCACCAGGACGATACACTCGTTGATGAGCAGCAGGCCCAGCGTGAGGCCCGGAGCACCCGCCAGGTCCGCCCCCTGACGCAGCGTCTCCGAGGCATAGAGCCCGTGGCCCAGCGTCTCGGCGAACAGCTTGGGCGTGAACCACTCGGTGCCCACATACACGAGCGCGGTGAGCACGGGCGGAACCCACGCCAGGCGAGGCGCATCCTCCACCTGCCGGCGCGAGTACCACCGCACCCAAGCGGCCGTGATGAACTGGAGCTCCAGCACCGGGGCGATGAGCAGGAACACGCCCCAGCACAGCCACACCGGCGCACGCGAGTACGCCGCGATGGCTCCAGGGAACCAGCCGAACACCGCCGCGGTGAACGTCACCGACAGCAGCACGCCCAGCAGCACGGCCCCACGACCGGAACGAGCCCGGTCCAAAGCAGCGAGCCACGGCGCCATGGCCACCGCGCCCAGCCACACCCAGCCCGACTCCAACTGTCCGAACGCCGCGAACAGCACGGTGGTCGCCGCGACGCCCAGGAGCGCCCCGGCCCACCCCTTCACGGAGGTCACTGCGAGTCCTCGTCCTCGACCGGAATCTCCAGCAGCTTGTGGGGCATGCCGGGAGGCGCCAGCTCCTCGGGCACCACGCGGTTCTCGGGGATGGGGATGGGCTGCCCGTTGGCATCCTTCGGCGTGAAGTCCGGATGGAACATCAGGATCGCGGCCAGAGGCTGCCCGTTGTCCGTCGCCTGGTAGTGACGCATGTACCCAGGGGGCAGCTCGAAGTCGTCAGGCACCACGAGCCCCCGCTTCAACGGCTTGGTGCCACGCTGGTACAGGGCCGTCCCGGTCTTGCCCTCCGAAGGGGGCGGTTCATCGGCGGGCATGGGCGCGGGCTCCTCCACGGGAGGGGGCGCGGCGACAGTCGCGACCGCGGGGCGCACCAACGGACGCGCCGGTTCCAGGGGCGGAGGCACCGGAGCAGGGCGCTCGGCCACGATGACTGGAGGCAGGTCCTCGACCGGCACGGGGCGGGAGAGCCACCAGAGACAGACCGCCACGCACAGGCCCGTGACCGCGGTGGCCCCACCGATGAGCCAGGAGCCCATGCCGCCGGAAGACTCCCGCGAGGGCGTCACCCGCGTCACGCCATCGGAATCCGTGCGACGCTCAGGGCCAGACTGCGGGGAACGCATGTTTTGAGGGGCCTCCAGGGTGCGTATGCTACGGAAGCCGCGCGCATCGAGGCAATGCGCGCGCGGCCATGCCCTCCCATGACCGTCGACGCGTCCGGCCCCTTCCCCGTCCATGCCTTCCCCCCTCGTCTGCGCATCGCAGGAGCACTCCTGCACGGCGCGGCGCTATGCACCCTCGGCTCCTGCACCACACTGCTGCTCAAGGACGTCGTCGAGGGAGCTCAAACACTGCGACCCGAACCGCTGGCCCTGGGACTCACGGTCGGGAGCGTGCTGCCGCTCATCGCGTTGCGCCTGTTGCGCCTGGCCACGAGGGCCACGGTCACGGTGCGGCCCGAAGGACTGGTGCTCACGCAGCAAGGGGGCACGCACTTCGAGATCCCCTTCGACGCCCTGGAGTCCATCCACCCGTGGCGCCTGCCCATGCCAGGGCCAGGACTCACCTTGAGGCTGCGCTCAGGGCGCGCCTTCGAGTACGGGCTGGAAGTGCAGGCCCCGAAGCCCCTGCTCGACGCCATGGGCCCACGGGGCGAAGCGAAAGACGACCCGTGGGTGCGGTACGCGCAGGCACGGAGCGAGAAGTGGCGCAGGCGTTGGTATGACCAGGCATTGAAGTACGGCCTGGTGCCCGGAGTGCTCGCCGGCATCTTCTTCCGAGCACACCAATACATCTCCTTCGGCGGCCCGTTCGGAGAGCTCCAGATGTACGGGTGGACGGCCTACCTCACGTCCTTCGCACGGACCTGGCTGCCCGTGTTCCTGGCGCTGCTGTTGTTTGGTTGTTTCTGGAGGACCCTCGCGGAAGCACTGTGTTTCAGCGCCGCCTGGCTGGGTCCCCGGTGGTCACGCCACGTCCGGACCGGAGCGGAGTGGACCTGCCGGGCGCTCTATTACGTCGCCCTGCCCGTCTTCCTCGCGGTGCGGCTGCTGGGCTGATCAGGAGGGGGCAGCGAAGCCCGCAAAGACAAAGCCCCTGGCGCCTTGCGGCACCAGGGGCTTTCAAAAAGAATCCGGCAGCGACCTACTCTCCCACGCGGTTTCCCGCGGAGTACCATCGGCTCTGGAGGGCTTAACTTCCG
>NZ_RAWL01000928.1:0-535 GCF_003668885.1 Corallococcus sp. AB049A
ATTTGAAATAGATATCGGTTTATGTGTATTTTTGTAGATGTAAATTGGCGCCATTATCGGGGAGCACAGTTGACGATGAAAAAGGGAATGATATCCTAGTTCTTGGTTTCCAATAGTTATTTATGATACAAGTGCGGAAAGAAGGCATTTCCCGACGAGTGCTGGTGATTTTATAACACGAGCAAAGCGAGTGTTTTAAACCAGCACGAGTTGGGAATCCTTTCCGCACGTATATCATACAACGTTTTACAATGCAAAAAGCAAGGAAATAAATTACAAAAGGTCACCCGCCTTTTGATTTCCGAAAACAATGACAAATTCGAGGTTTTCGCGGCAAAATTACATGAAATAGCTTTCACTTTACATTTGGATGCAACTTTTAACATTTGTCAAAATAAAATAAAAACTTACTCGCACCCATGCAGAAATGAAAATATGTGGACGCACGCAAAGAGGCGAATTCCGAACAAGTGCATTGTAAATTACTTTTACAATGCACTTGCTCGGAATTCGCTCTTTGCGTGAGTCCACGTAC
>NZ_RAWL01000929.1:0-535 GCF_003668885.1 Corallococcus sp. AB049A
CTTGCCGACCATGCCCAGCAGGCCGGTCTGTGCCAGCACCTGCTCGGTGAACTTGTCCATGCGGGTCGCCGTGGTCGGGCCGGCCGGGCCCACCACTTCGTCACGCACCGGATCGACCGGGCCGACGTAGTAGATGAAGCGGCCCTTCAGATCGACCGGCAGCTGCTCGCCCTTGTTGAGCATGTCGACCATGCGCTTGTGCGCGGCGTCGCGGCCGGTGAGCAGCTTGCCGTTGAGCAGCAGGGTCTGGCCCGGCTTCCAGCTGGCCACGTCTTCCGGGGTGATCGTATCCAGGTCCACCCGGGTGCCCTTGGATGCGTCGTAGGTCAGCTTCGGCCAGTCTTCCAGCGACGGCGGGTCCAGCATCACCGGGCCGCTGCCATCCAGGGTGAAGTGCGCATGGCGGGTGGCCGCGCAGTTCGGGATCATCGCCACCGGCAGGTTGGCCGCGTGGGTCGGGTAGTCGTTGATCTTGATGTCGAGCACGGTGGTCAGGCCACCCAGGCCCTGCGCACCGATGCCCAGCGCGTTGACC
>NZ_RAWL01000930.1:0-533 GCF_003668885.1 Corallococcus sp. AB049A
CCTGCAGACCGATGGCCCCTATGATCCGGCGGCGAGCTACGACCTGCCGGCGCTGGCCAAGGTGTTCGATTTCATCAACCTGATGAGCTATGACATGGGCACCGGCTTCTCATCGGTGTCGACCTTCAATGCGCCCCTGCATGAAGTGCCGGCCGATCCGCTGGCGCCGGAGCTGCGGCGCTGGAACAACGTGGCCGGCGCGGTGCAGTACTACCGCGAGCACGGTGTGCCGGCCGACAAGCTGGTGCTGGGCGTGCCGTTCTATGGGCGCGGCTTCAAGGTCACCGGCGATGCGCCGGATGGCCTGTATCAGCCCTACAGCGCACCGGCCGACGCCGGCGACTGGCGGGTGATCAAGGCGCGCTATCTCGACCAGCCGGGTTGGGTGAAGCACTGGCAGCCGCAGGCGCAGAGCCCGTGGCTGTACAACGCCGTGCAGAAGATCTTCATCAGCTATGAAGACCCGCGCTCGATCGGCCTGCGTGCCCGGTTCGCCCGTGAGCAGGGCCTGGCCGGGGTGTTCATGTGGGAGC
>NZ_RAWL01000931.1:0-531 GCF_003668885.1 Corallococcus sp. AB049A
ATTTAATTCTCGTCCACTATGACAACAACAAGCTAATCCACCCTACTCTATTTAACGGTACCTGGCGATCATAAAAACGCTAATGTGCTTTACACTCCTGTTTCTCATCGAGCTTAGTAGACACTAAAACCCTTAGAGACCGACTACCTCTACGCAGTTTAACTTTACGTAGAAACCCTTGGACTTCCGACGATAGTGTTTTTAAATACGATAAACACTATATGCGCTACTCATGTCAGCATACTCACCTCTGATTTATAATCGAACCTAACGGCTCAACTTAAGCAAATACAGAGCGTTCCGCTACCAATACACGTTTTTTTATTATGTGTGTATTACATAACTTCGGTTTTAAGCTTAAATCCCGTTAATTTATAGTAAACAATGTTAAAACTAGCTTGGTGAGCTATTACGCTTTCTTTAAAAGATGGCTGCTTCCAAGCCTACTTCCCAAACAAAACAACAAATGTTATACCTTGTTTATACTTAGCTTAAATTAAGGACCTTAGTTGATGTTCTGGGCTATTTCCC
>NZ_RAWL01000932.1:0-530 GCF_003668885.1 Corallococcus sp. AB049A
GAACTGATCGGCATCGTTGCCAAGATCGGCGTGGACTTCATCGCCGTGTCGTTCTGCCGCAACGCGCAGGACATGAACGACGCGCGCGACATCGCCCGCTCGCACGGCTGTGATGCCGCCCTGGTGTCGAAGATCGAGCGCACCGAGGCGATCGAGAACCTGGAAGAAATCGTCGAGGCCAGCGACGTGGTGATGGTTGCCCGTGGCGACCTTGGCGTGGAAATCGGCGATGCCGAGCTGCCGGGCCTGCAGAAGAAGATCATCAAGGCCTCGCTGGCGCAGAACAAGGTGGTGATCACCGCCACGCAGATGCTGCAGTCGATGGTGGAAAGCCCGATCCCGACCCGCGCCGAAGTGCTGGACGTGGCCAACTCGGTCATCGACGGTACCGACGCGGTGATGCTGTCGGCGGAAACCGCCGCCGGTGCCTACCCGGTCAAGGCGGTGGAAGCGATGGCACGCATCTGCCTGGGTGCCGAGCGCCAGTTCCAGACCGAGACCGATTTCAACGCCTCGCCGCGCAACCTCTG
>NZ_RAWL01000933.1:0-529 GCF_003668885.1 Corallococcus sp. AB049A
CTCAGGAATAGGCCTTCAATGTAGTTGCGGCGGTAGAAGTTGATGGTGAGGTCCACCACTTCGTCCACCGTAAAAGCGGCGCGCTTCACGTCGTTCGAGCGGCGCGACACGCAGTAGGCGCAGTCGAAAATGCAATGGTTGGTGAGCAGAATCTTCAGCAGGCTCACGCAGCGGCCGTCTTCGGTGTAGCTGTGGCAGATGCCCATGCCCTCGGCGTTGCCCAGGCCCTTGTTTTCGTTCTTGCGCTTGCCCCCGCTGCTGCTGCACGAAGCGTCGTACTTCGCGGCATCAGCTAAAATGCTTAGTTTTTCCTGAATCCGCTCGTTCATAGGTGGAGTCGTGGGGCTTTCGGCCTTAAAAGTAATGCATAGGCGCGAAATACGCGCTACTGGTTAAGCTAATTTTTTTAGAAACAGTTCCGTTTTGCCAATAAAACAGCTTTAGCATTGCTAATCGTTCGACAACCGCTTCTGATACCTGTATTAGCATCCTGCCAGGTTCGTGCGGTAACTTTAGACGTGCCCCAACC
>NZ_RAWL01000934.1:0-527 GCF_003668885.1 Corallococcus sp. AB049A
CTGAGGGTGTTCATTTCCGCGATGTCGGCACCGGCCACGAAGGCCTTCGGGCCCGCCCCGGTCAACACCACCACGCGCACCTCCGGATCGGCAGCGGCGTCCCTGAAGGCATCGGCCAGCGCCTGCAGGGTCGCGGCGTTCAGGGCATTGAGCTTGTCCGGGCGCTGGACGGTCACGGTGCGGATGGCGCCTTCGTCGGCAACGGCGATCAGGGCATCGGCCACGGGGAAACTCCTGGAACGTTAAAAAAAAGTGATATTGAACTCTGCAAACGCAGACGGGTCATAGCCTGCATCGTGAGTAGCGGTTACACGTTGCGCCCGTTATCCTAACCCGTCGCCTCAGGGCGGCGAAGAACGTCCCTGAGTTACCACCCCTGGAGAACTGTTTGATGAAGTTGCGTTCTATCGCGGTCGCCGTCGCGGCCCTGGCCCTGACGGGCAATGCCTTCGCCCAGGACATCGCGTCCGAGAAGGGCAAGCTGAGTTATTACTTCGGTTACGACTACGGCAACAACCTGGCGGAGC
>NZ_RAWL01000935.1:0-527 GCF_003668885.1 Corallococcus sp. AB049A
TCTTCGCGCCAGCCACGTCGGACAGCGTCTTCACGTCGTCCGGGTCGTTCGGGCATGCGACGATCGGCTCGTGGATGTCGGCCAGGTCGATCTCGATGACGGCAGCGTATTCGGCGTCGGCATCCGGTTGCAGCAGTTGCGGATCAGCCAGCCATGCTTCCATCTTCTCGATGCGACGCTGCAGCGAACGCGGGTCCTGGTAACCCTCGGCAATCATCCACTTCAGCAGCGTGATGTTGCTGGTCAGGTACTCGATGATCGGTTCCTTGTTCAGGCGCACCGAGCAACCGGCCGCCGAACGCTCGGCCGAGGCATCGGACAGCTCGAACGCCTGTTCGACCTTCAGCTCCGGCAGGCCTTCGATTTCCAGGATGCGACCGGAGAAGATGTTCTTCTTGCCCGCCTTGGCCACGGTCAGCAGGCACGACTTGATCGCGTACAGCGGGATCGCGTTGACCAGGTCACGCAGGGTCACGCCCGGCTGCATCTTGCCCTTGAAGCGCACCAGCACCGACTCCGGCATGTCC
>NZ_RAWL01000936.1:0-527 GCF_003668885.1 Corallococcus sp. AB049A
GACGTCCGTCACTCCAGAGCACCTGGCGTACATCATCTACACCTCGGGCAGCACCGGCCGTCCCAAGGGCGTGATGATTCAGCACCGCTCCGTGCTGAACCTGCGCGTCGCGCTTGCTGCCACCGTGCACGCGGATGCCCAGCCGGGAGAGCGCGTCAGCGTCAACGCACCGCTCTCCTTTGACGCCTCCGTCAAGCAACTCATCCAGGTGCTCGATGGCCACACGCTTTGCATCGTCCCCGACGAAGCCCGCGCCGACGTGGCCGAGCTGGTGAATCGCATCGGCCACGACGCGTTGGACGTCCTCGACTGCTCGCCCGCGCACCTGCGCCTGCTGGTGGATGAAGGCCTGCTGGAGCGCCAGTCCATTCCCCGCCGCGTCCTCGTGGGGGGTGAGGCCGTGGACCCGGCCACCTGGCGCCACCTGGCCCAGGCCCCGCGTCCACGCGTCTTCAACGTCTACGGCCCCACCGAGTGCACCGTCGACGCCACTGCCTGCGCTTTCGACGCCTCCCCCACTCCCACCA
>NZ_RAWL01000937.1:0-526 GCF_003668885.1 Corallococcus sp. AB049A
GCTGGCCGCGATGGCCAGCGACTTCAAGGCGTTCTACGAAAAGGAACCCGGTCAGGTACCGGATACCTACACCATGAGCCACATTGCCGGCGGCTACGTGTTCGACCGCCAGGGCCGCCTGCGCCTGTTCGCGCCGTACGGCATGCCGGTGGAAAAGCTGTTCTCGGACGTGCAGCGCCTGCTGCTCGAGCCCGGCCACCCGGCCGCCGGCAACGACGCGCTGGCCAGCTGCCACCTCAAGCACAGCGGCACACTGGCCGCGCGGTAACGCCGGTGGGTGCCAACCTTGGTTGGCACGTCCGAATCTGCTCCTGGTAGATGCCAGCCTTGGTTGGCACAGCTGTAGAGCCGAGCCCATGCTCGGCGCCGCGCGCACCGCGCCTGCGGCACCCCGTAGACAGCAGCTGAGCATCGGCTCGGCTCTACACGCGCACGGCCCCGGCAGGTGCCGACCGTTGGTCGGCACACCCTCACACCAATCCCCGGCCGGCCAGGAGAGCCAGCCGGCCGGGGCACCGCTCAACGC
>NZ_RAWL01000093.1:0-23652 GCF_003668885.1 Corallococcus sp. AB049A
CAGGTGGAGAGCACCGTGGGCCAGGGCAGCACGTTCCGCGTGGTGCTGCCCGCGCCCCAGCCCGACCCCGCCGTCCGCGCGCCGGACGCCCCCGAGCCCGCCGCGCCCGTGGTGCCGCGAGGCCGCGTGCTGGTGGTGGACGACGAGCCCGCGGTGGGCCGCGTGCTGCAACGGCTGCTGCGCGGCCACGACGTGGAGGTGGCCACCAGCGGCCGCCAGGCGCTGGAGCGCATGTCGCGGGCGCCGGGCTTCGACGCGGTGCTGTGCGACGTGATGATGCCGGACCTCGCCGGCCGCGACGTGTACGAGGCCGTGCGGCGCGAATACCCGGGCCTGGAGCGCCGCTTCGTCTTCGTGTCCGGCGGCGCGTTCACCGCGGGCGCGCGCGAGTTCCTGGAGCGCATCCCCAACCCGCTGCTGGAGAAGCCCTTCGACGAGGCCCGCGTGCGCGGCGCCGTGGAGGAGCTGGTGCGGCACGGTCCGCCGGATGCCGCCTGACGCGACCCCATCGGTCATCGGGAGGAGGGTCCTCCCGCTGACCGATGCGCCCCCGTGACGGGTCTGCGAGCGTGTGCTCGTCCGCTCGCACCCCTTGGGGGAAGGTCCGTCGCGCATGAACCGCACCAAACTGTTGCTGACCCTCGCTGGCCTGCTGTTCGTGGGCGCGCTCGCGCTCGACGCGCGCTCGTTCTTCGCGAAGACCTCGTCGCACCCGCCCGTCGTCGACGACCGGCTCCCCAACGGGCACCTCCACCGGCGCCCGCCGTCCCCCGTGGCCACGAGCACCGTGGACCAGACCCACACCGTGGTGCAGCCCGGTGAGGCGCCGGTCAACCTGGTGCTGCCCGTCGTCCTGGGTCAGCCCGCTTCCGGCCCGCTGGAGCTCACCGGCAAGCTGTCCGGCTCCTACGTGAAGACGGGCCCGGGCGAGGCCTTCGCCGTGTTCGAGCTGAAGGCGCGCGCCCCGGAGAAGCATGAGCGCGTGCCGGTGAACCTGGCGCTGGTGGTGGACCGCTCCGGCTCCATGGACGGCCCCAAGCTGGCGGACGCGAAGCGCGCGGCCCAGGAGCTGGTGCGGCAGCTCAAGGTGGGGGACCGGCTGGCGCTGGCGCACTACGGCTCCGACGTGACGGTGGAGCCCAGCGTGATGATCAACGAGCGCACGCGCGGCGAGCTGCTGGCCACCATCGAGGCCATCCGGGTGAACGGCGGGACGAACATGAGCGGCGGGCTGGTGGCGGGCGCCAACGCGGTGCACCCGTTCTCCAGCGACTTCCGGGTGACGCGCGCCATCCTGCTGAGCGACGGCGAGCCCACCGAGGGCGTGACGTCCAACGACGGCCTCTTCTCCGAGGTGGGCAAGCTGCGCGAGATGGGCATCACCGTGAGCGCGCTGGGCGTGGGCCAGGGCTTCAACGACACGCTGATGCGCGGCATGGCCGAGCGCGGCGGTGGCTTCTCCGGCTTCATCAGCGACTCCTCGCAGCTGGCCAGCATCTTCACCCGCGAGCTGGAGCAGGCCGCCGGCACCGTCGCGCGCGCCGTGACCCTGGTCCTCACCCTGCCGCCCGGCGTGAGCGGCGTGGAGGTGATGGGCCTGCCGTCCACGCGCGACGGCGACCTCCTGCGCATCCCCCTCTACGACATGACGAGCGGCCAGTCCGCGCGCGTGGTGGTGAAGCTGACGATGAACGCGCCCCAGGACGTGGCCAGCATGAAGGTGCTGGACGCCGAGGTGTCGTACGTGGACGTGGCCGCGGGCACGCCCAACCAGGTGAAGCTGGCGCTGGACGCGAAGGTGACGAACGACGCGCAGGTGGTGCACGCGAACCTGGACCGGGACGTGCGCGTCCACGCCATCCGCGCGCTGGGCACCCAGCAGCTGCAAGCGGCCGCGGAGGCGATGAAGAGTGGCGACCGCGCCGGAGCGCTCGACCTCTTGGGCAATGCCCGTCGGCTGTTCGGCGCTTCGGCGTCCGCGCTCTCCGGCGAGCTTGCGGACGTGGAGCAGACCCAGGCAGCCTATGGCAACGCCCGGAGCGACGCGGACGTGCGGGACGCGGCCATGTCGCTCAAGAAGAAGACGATGAAGAACTTCGGGCAGAACAACAGCTACTAGTCCCTCCCTACGGAGCCCGGTGCGCCATGTCGCTCTCCATCCAACTCATCCGGCGGGAGGACTTCGAGTCGCGCTGCCTGTCCGCGCTCGTGGGCGCCGGGGCCATGGCGATGGTGGCCGGCGTGGCGCGGCAGGTGCTGCACCTGTCGGTGGACCCGGGCGCCTTCGCGCTGATGGCGGCGGCCGTCACCGCGGTGAAGCCGAAGGCGTCGGAGAACGCGCTGATGCGCGTGGCCATGCTGCTGTTGCCCGCCCTGCCCTACGTGCTGGGCCTGCCGTCGTCCCTGCAGCACGCGGCGGCGGGCGCCATCGCCGCGGGCCTGCTGGCGTGGCGGGGCAACGGGCGCGACAGCGTGGGCACCCCGCTCCAGGTCGCGCTGTGCGCCGGGGCCGCCGCCGTCACCACCGCGCTGGGGCTGTACGTGCAGGAGGTCCTCCACGCGCGCTTCCTCCCGGCGCGGGGCTACTTCCCGCTGCTGGTGGACTACTCGGTGGTGGCGCTGTTCTGGAGCATCGGCACGCTGCCGGCGAACCTGGCCGTGGACCTGGACGCGGTGACCACCCGGGGCATGCGCCTGGAGGCCACGCTCACCGGCGAGGTGAAGGGCCTGGTGGCCCGGGCGCTCACGCTCTACCGCCAGTCCCAGGAGGAGGCGCGCAAATTGGCCAAGGGCGCGGGGCTGGAGAAGCTCCAGGCCGTGCTCGGCAAGCTGGCCCGGGACGCCTTCACCCTGGCCGAGTCCCACACCGAGCTGGAAGCGCAGCTGGCCTCCGCGTCCCAGGGGAGCGTGGACTCGCAGGTGCAGGAGTTGAAGAAGCGCGCCCAGGACGCGCAGGACGGCGTGGCCCGCCGCCAGCTGGAGCGCGCCGCCGCGTCGCTGGGTGAGGAGCTCAACCACCTGGACGCGCTGTCACGCCGCCAGGAGCGCCTGTTGGCGCAGCTGCACGCACAGGTGGCCCTGCTGGAGCGGGCCCGCGTGTGCTTCATCGGCGCCCGGGCCGGGTCTCCCCTGAGCGGGAACGACCGGGTCCAGGCGCTGGCCGACAAGCTCTCCGCGCTGGACCTGGAGTCCACCGGCGCGGAAGGCCCGGTGAACGCCCCGCGCGCCCCGGCGGGCCGCTCCCAGGCTTGAGGCCTAGGCCTTCGGCTTCGCAGCGGCGCGCGTGCGCTTGCGGGCCGGAGCGGCCTTCTTCGCCGCGACGACGCGGGGCGTGTGCAGTTCGCTGGCGATGCGCTGCTCAATCTCCTCGCGCGTGCGGCGGCTGACCTCCAGCGCGGCGTTGATGCGCTCGCGCACGACGTCCGCCTGCGCCTCCGCCGCGGCGCGGTACTCCGCGATGTCCCGGCGCAACTCCAGACGTCCCTCGCGGGCGTTGTTCGTGCCCCCCGTCTTGCGGGTGGCCGTCTTCCGCCGCGCGGGGCGATCCCCCGCCTGGGTCCCACTGCCCTGTTGTCCCTGTGCCTTGCGCGCCATGTCCCTGGCCCCCTCGTGCGATCGCACGCGTCTGTGGGCGGAAAGGTGGGGTGTGGGATTCCCGCATGGAAGCCTGCCCCCGGGTCGGACGGAGGCCAGGCGGCCAGACAATGTGAGGGCATGGCAACAGAGAGGCTTCTCAATGCCTCCAGGAAGGCGCTAAGAGGACCCTCGCTGTTCCTGGGCCAAGGGCCCTCTTGACTGATAGGTCGGGGACAGCCGCATCACCCCATGGGCCGGGATGCGAGCAAGCCTTCGAGCCCTGCGCGCCCCGCCAGCCTGGGAGACGCGCCGGAGCGGAGAGTGAGGGAACATCCGTGGCGGTCTCTTTCCTGAACCGGAAGCACAACCTGGACCGGATGTCGCTGCGCGACCTGGTCTACTCGTTCTTCACCTATTACGCCGTCGTCGCGTACATCCTCATCGGCATCACCTGCATCGTGCTGTCGGTGAAGTGGTTCGAGGCGCCGGTACGCATGGGCGCGGCGGTGCTGCTGGCCACGGTGGCGTACCCGTTCGGCTGGTACCTCATCCACCGGTACATCCTGCACGGGCGCTTCCTCTACAAGTCCGCGGCGACGGCGGTGACGTGGAAGCGCATCCACTTCGACCACCACCAGGACCCGCACGACCTGCGCGTGCTCTTCGGCGCGCTGCACACCACGCTGCCCACCATCGCGCTGGTGCTCACGCCGATTGGCTACCTCATCGGCGGCAAGTCGGGCGCGGCGGCGGCGCTGGGCTGGGGCATGGTGACCACGTGCTTCTACGAGTTCTGCCACTGCATCCAGCACCTCAACTACGCCCCGCAGCAGAAGTGGCTCAAGGACATCAAGCGCCTGCACATGTCCCACCACTTCCACAACGAGCAGGGCAACTACGGCATCACGAACTACTTCTGGGACCGCGTGTTCGGCACGCTCTACGAGAAGGCGTCGGACAAGCCCAAGAGCCCCACCGTCTTCAACCTGGGCTACACGGCGGAAGAGGCGGCGAAGTACCCCTGGGTGGACAAGCTCTCCGGCGGCACGCGCGGTGACGGACACCCGCGCCGCTTCTGGGGCGCGGAAGGCCTGAGCGCGCCGGAAGCCTCCGGCGAACAGCAGACCTGATCATCCCTCCTTCGCTTCACCCCGGACCTCCCCGCGCACTTCGTTGCCGGGGAGGTCTTCGTTTTTCTCACGCGGACATCGGCTGGGCCTGTTCCTGCTCCTGCTCCTCGCGGAAGCGCTGGGCGGACAGGGGCGGCAGGGTGTGCACGCGCGCCACGAGGCACGCCGCGCTGCCGCCGGCCAGGTGGAACTGGTCCAGCCGCACGCTGACGGGCCGGCGCCCCAGGCCGCGCAGCACCGCCTCCACGCGGGGCACGCGCGCGCCGACGATGACGGTGTTGCCCACCTCCACCAGGTTGAGCCCGAACGCGAGCGCGTCCTCGCGCGCGACGGGAACCACCTGCTGGATGCCCTCCGTGCGCTCCAGCATGCGCAGTGACTCCGGCGTGAAGGCCTCCGGACACACCAGCGCGGTGCCGTCCGACAGGACCGTGAGCGCGGTGTCCAGGTGGTAGAGGTACGGGTCGCACAGCTCCAGCGGCGTGACGGGCGCGGAGAGGAAGGCCTCCAGCACGCCCGCGGCGCGCTGCGTGGAGCGCATGCCCCAGCCCAGCAGGGCGCCCCGGCCCGAGGGCAGCATGGCCACGTCCCCGCCTTCGATGTGCACGCGCGCAGGCTCGATGACGTCGAAGCCGCGCCCGGCCAGCCACCGGGCGCGCGCGAGCTGCTCACCGCGCCGCTGTCCGTGGCGCATGGTGGCGAGCAGCGCGCGCAGCTCGCCCTCCTGGGAGACGAGCACCGCGTTGTCCTTGGCGAACACGGAGTCGAACGCGCCGTGGACGAAGGGCAGCTCGAAGAAGCCCGCGCCCGCGTCCCGCAGGGTCCGCAGGAATTCGCGGTGCTGCGTGCACGCGCGCCGCCACGCGACGGCGCCGGGCTTCATATGCGGGTTGATGTTCCAGGCGACCTGATACGCGCAGTCGCGGGAGCGGACATGGTCCTTTTCGCAACGCACCTGACTGACGGCGAAGGTGGCGGGAGCGATGTGGCCGGTGTGCAAGGTCATCCCCATACATGTGACCGGAAGGCACTCCCGCCTTCCGGTATGTGAAGAGAGGGTGCGCACCATGAGCGGGCTTGGCGAGGTGGCTGGGGAAGCGGGGATGGAGGACGCACGCCTGTCCGAACGGCTTCACCGGACCCTCTTGCGTTTCAACCAGCGGCGACTGGCGCCGGGCTTTCCCACCGAGGGCTGGCGAGCAGACGTGCAGGAAGAGACGCAGTTGCGGTTGCTCGAGGGTGAGTACGTGGAGGCGGAGCGGCAGCGCGTGGCGGCCTGGGCCGCCGAGGCACCGGAGGACGCGGACGGGTTCATCGCCTGGTTCGAGGACCTGAAGGAGTCCGGTCCCGGACAGCATGATCCGCTGTTCCCGTGGCTGGCCACGAAGGCCACGCGTGAGCAGATGGACTGGTTCCTCACGCAGGAGGTCGCGGGCGAGGCGGGCTTCGACGACCTGGTGGCGCTGACGCAGCTGCAGCTGCCCACGCGGGCGAAGCTGGAGCTGGCGCGCAACTACTGGGACGAGATGGGCCGCGGGCGCGAGGACGCGATGCACGGGCCGATGCTCGCGGAGATGGCCCGGAAGCTGGGGCTGAAGCCCACGGAGGAGGACACGGTGTGGGAAGCGCACGCGCTGGCGAACCTGCTCTGCGCGTTCGCGTTCAACCGCCGCTACACGTTCCACGCGGTGGGCGCGCTGGGCATCGTGGAGGAGACGGCGCCGGGCCGCACCGCGTGCGTCAACGAGGGCCTGAAGCGTCTGGGGTTCGACATGCGCGTGCGGCGCTATTACGCATTGCACTCCACGCTGGACGTGAAGCACTCGGAGACGTGGAACAAGGAGGTGCTGCGTCCGCTGGTGGAGGCGAACCCCGCGTGCGCGCGGCCCCTGGCGGAGGGCGCGCTGTTGCGGCTGATGGCGGGCGCGCGCTGCTTCGAGCGCTACCGCCATGAGCTGGGATTGGACCTGAAGACCCTCAGCTGAAGGCGCGGAGCCTGGCCGTCCTTCCCCTCGGGACCTTGCGCGTGTGCGCTGGGCTTTCCGGGCTTGGGGGGTGCGTTTTTCGGAGGACGGTCCGCGCGGGGGCAGGGATGCGCCGGGACGCGGGGGGACGCCAGCTTGGGGCGTTTCCGAAGGCCAGGCTGGAGGTCCCGATGTCCCTGTTCCGATTCGTCCCCGCCGCGGTGCTGCTCTTGACGGCGTGCGCTTCCCCGGGCACGTCGTTCGAGGAGGTCATGCACCGCAACGCGCCGATACAGCCGACGCGGCCGGATCCGCTCACCTACGGCACCCGGCCGGAGAACCCGGTGCGCGTGGGCTGGGGGGACAAGGGCGTGATGGCGTACTTCAAGCTGTTGCGCGGTCCGCAGGGACAGCCGGTGGCGTGGCGCCTCATGGGGGACTGCTGCGAGTTCACCGAGGTGGACGGCCAGGGCAAGAGCCAGGGCCGGCTGTCCATCTTCGAGGTGACGTACGAGGGATTGGACACGCCGGTGGTGCTCTACGTGGACGCCTTCACCGGCGGGAACGTGTACGCGCCCTGGGGCTTCCAGTTGGAGGGCCAGGGCGACGCGCCGCCGCCGTCCGGGACGGAGCCGGAGATCATCGACCTCTAGGCCGCCGTCGGACTCCTTGAATCCTTGAACTCAAAGGGATTCATGCGGCCCCCTTCCGAGCGCGGCGGTTCGTGCCTAGATGCAGGGGTCGACGGGAGTGTGCCGTTCCCCCGGCGGTTGACCGTCACGCTTACAACCTCCCCGTGTGCATGGGAGGTGCAGCCCCCCTGGCGCTGAGCTAAGCGTTCGACCGCTCTCCCGACGGAGGAGGAACCGTGGCGGCTGTGAAGAAGAGGCGTTGGCCGTATGTGCTGGGAGGCATCCTCGCGCTCCTGGTTGTCATCGTGGCGGTGGTGCTGTGGCGCCTGGACGCCATCCTGCTGAAGACGGCGCGGGACCAGGCCGCCACGTACTCGCAGAAGCTGGGGCGCCCCATCGAGATTGGCGACGTCTCCACCAAGCTCTTTCCCTACGTGGGCGCTCGCATCCAGAACGTCAGCGTGGGCGCCGCGCAAGGCGAGGACCTGCCGCTCGCGGAGCTGAAGGACGTGACGGTGAGCGTGCAGGCGATGCCGCTGCTCACGTCCAAGGGCAAGGACATCCGCGTGAAGAACGCGGAGGTGTCCGGGCTCACCGTGAACGTCCTCCGCCTGGCGGACGGCACCACCAACGTGCAGCGCCTCCAGGAGAAGCTGGCCGAGCAGCAGCCGAAGGAGGAGACGCCGGAGGAGGAGTCGCAGCCCACGGACCTGTCGGGCGTGCACGTGGAGCGCGCGGCGCTCACCGACGGCGTCATCCGCTTCGTGGACCGCGCGGGCGGCGACAAGGCGCGCGAGCTGGCGGTGAAGGACCTGGACATCGAGGTGAAGGACCTGCGCGTGGGCCAGCCCTTGAAGGTGGACCTGGCGGCCGCGGTGCTCGCGGACAAGCAGAACTTGAAGATGACGCTCGCCGCGGCGCCGCTGCCCGCGACGCTCATCCCCACGCCGGAGCAGGTGACGCTGAAGGCGGAGCACATCGACCTGTCGCCGCTGGGGCCGTTCCTGCCCCCGGACGTGGGGCTGCAGGCGGGCACGCTGGACGCGGACTGGAAGGCGGACCTGGGCGGCGCGGTGCCCGGCGGCAAGGGCCCCACGAAGGTCGTGGGCGTCATCAAGGCGCTGGGGATGAAGTTCGCGGGTTCGGAAGGCGGCAAGGCGCTGGACGTGGTGCTCGACACGGACGTGACGGGCGACATGGCCACCGGTGACCTGGCGCTGGACAAGCTGAAGCTGGACCTGGGCCCCGCGGCCATCACGGGCCAGGGCAAGGTGAAGGGGCTGCTCACGGACAAGCCCGCGGTGGAGGGCTTCGAGCTGACGGGCCGCAACCTGGACCCCGCCGTGCTCGCCGAGTACTACCCGCCGCTGCGCAAGCAGCTCAACGGGATGATCGCCGGCCCCATTGGCCTGGACGTGCGCGGCAGCGGCACGCAGGAGGCGCAGGCCCTCAACATCGCGGTGGACCTGACGCCGGTGCGGCTGCGGGTGCCGGATCAGCTGACGAAGGACGCCGGCGGCGCCATGAAGCTGAACGCGACGGTGACGGGCGCGGCGGCGAGCGGCGGCGCGCTGCGCTTCGACGCGAAGGCGGACCTGAACGGCGTGGACCTGCGGCCGGGCCTGCTGGTGAACAAGGCGCCGGGGCAGCGGCTGGAGGTCGCGGCGGCGGGCACGTACGCGCCGGCGAAGACGGGCAGCGGGATGACGGTGAACGTCAGCCGCATGAGCCTGGGCGCGCTGGAGGACACGGTGACGGGCACCGCCACGGTGACGCTGGCGGGCACGGGCAAGAAGGCCACGACGACGTTCAAGGCGGACGTGAAGGCCGCGAAGCTGGATGCGGAGAAGTTGTTGATGAGCGAGGAGGAGGTCCTGGCGCGCAACGGCGGCAAGCCCCCGCCGGAGCCGCCAGCGGAGCCGGCCAATCGCTTCAACGGCTACCGGGGTGACATCCAGTTCGCCATCGGGTCGCTGCGCTACACGGCGATGGACCTGTCCAACGTGACGGGCGTGGTGAAGATGGTGGACGACCTCATCACGGTGGAGAAGTTCTCGACGGGAATCTACGGCGGCAAGGTGGTGGCGGACGGGACGACCCTCCGCCTGGGGCCCGCGCCGGAGGCCCGGCCCTTCACGGCGAAGGTGCAGGTGCAGGGCCTGGAGGTCGCGCAGGCACTGGCGGCGCGCACGCCGAAGCAGGTGTTGACGGGCAAGTTCAACGGCAACGTGGACGTGCAGGGCGTGGGCTACACGCCGGAGAAGCTGCAGCAGACGCTGCTGGGCGGCATCAACGGCAACCTGCTGGAGGGCACGTTCCTGGGCAAGGACCTGGTGTCCTCCGTGACGGGGCCGCTGGCCAAGGCGCTGCCCTTCGCGAAGGCGCTCAAGAGCGGCGATGTCACGTCGCTGGGCGGCGACCTGCCCTTCAGCGTGACCATCAAGAACGGCGTGGCGCAGCTGAGCAAGCCCATCACCTGGACGCGGCCGGAGGCGGCGATGAGCTTCGATGGTGGCATCGGGCTGGACGGCACGCTGGATTTGACGGGCGGGGTGTCGCTGACGCCCGCGACCATCAAGACGCTGACGGTGGGCAAGGTGACGCCGGCGGAGGCCATCCCGGTGGGGCTGAAGATTACGGGCAAGGCGTGGAGCCCGGAGGTGACGGGCATCGACGTGAAGCCCGCGGCGACGACCATCCTGAAGCTGGCCGGAGGGGCCGCGCTGAGCGGCGTGCTGGGTGAGAAGGGCAAGGCCGTGGAGGACATCATCACGGGCGGCCAGGACAAGGCCAAGGCCGAAGCGGAGGCGAAGCGTCAGGAGCTGGAGGCGCGCGCCAACGAGGAGAAGAAGAAGCTGGAGGAGCAGGCCCGCCTCGAGCAGGAGAAGGCCAAGCAGCGCGCCGAGGAAGAGGCGAAGAAGCGGCTCAAGGGCATCTTCGGCGGGAAGTAGCCGCCGCGAGGTTCGCCCGGATGCAAGAACGCCGCGGAGCTCTTGAGCGAGCTTCGCGGCGTTCTTGTTTCAGCACCGTGCGCTGCTGACCGGCTACTGCCCGCCCGCGGCGCGCGTGTCCCAGCCACCGCCGATGGGACCGCCCCGGGGACCGCCCGCTCCGCGCGGGTTCATGTCGTCGCGGCGCATCTCCTGGTACTGCGTCATCTGCTCCGCGCTGAGCACCTTCTGCATCTCCGCGTCGGTCTGCGTGCGCAGGTCGCGCATCTGCTGGCGCATGTCACGCCCCGGCCGGCCTCCCGCCATCGCGGACGCCAGCTCCTGGCGCTTCGCGTCCTCGGCCTGCATCGCCTTCGTCAGCGCCTGCTCCTGGCTGTAGTTGAGCCGCGCGTTGGTGATGAAGGTCTTGATGCGCTGGGAGCGCTCGGACTCCGCCTGCGCGCGCATCTGGTCCACCTGCTGCTGCCACTGCTGGCGCTGCTCGGTGCGCTGCTCCTCCTGCACCGTGCGCATCAGCTCCTTCAGCGACTGCTTCGCGCTGTCGTTGGTCAGCGCCTCGCCCACCATCACGCCGCGCACCTCCTCGCGCAGCTTCGCGACCTCCGCCTCCAGGCCCGCCCGGGGAGGACCGCCCGTGCCGGCCGAGGCCGTGCCGCCGCCCTGCTCGAAGGCCATCATCCGCCGGGAGAGCAGCTGCACCGTCTCCTCCAGCGCCTTCACCTGGTTCTGGAGCGCCCGGACGTCCGCCGTCGAGTCCTGCACGCGGGGCGCCTCCTGGGTGACGGGGGCCTCCGACTTCCCAGGCCCCCACAGGGCCACGCCGAGCGCCAGCGAAGCCAACCCCACCGATGCGATGCCGAGAATGCGGTTCATGATGCTCTCCCTGACGGAACTCCCGGCCGGCTATTCCATCGCGCTCCCGGGATCCTCCCTGGGCGCGCATCCTCCCACCCGCCTGCCTCCTGGGGAAACGCCCCGTCACGCGCGCCTGCCTGCCCTCCATGTCGCGAGCGTTGACCGCGCCCGGCGGGACGCGGAGAGTCCCCGGCCATGACGCTCCGTCCCATCGCTGAAGTCGGCGCCGAGCTGGGTCTCGCGCCGGAAGACGTCCTCCCCTGGGGCCGCGACCGCGCCAAGGTGTCGCTGGACGCCCTGGGCCGCCGCAACCATCAGGGCCGCATGGTGCTGGTGTCGGCCATCAACCCCACGCCCCCGGGCGAGGGCAAGACGACCATGTCGGTGGCGCTGGCCATGGGCCTGCGCAAGCGCGGCCGCCGGGCGGTGGCGGCGCTGCGCGAGCCGTCCCTGGGCCCTGTCTTCGGCGTGAAGGGCGGCGGCACTGGCGGCGGGCAGGCGAGCCTGGAGCCGGCGGCGGACATCAACCTGCACTTCACCGGGGACCTGCACGCCATCACCAGCGCGCACAACCTGCTGTCCGCGCTGGTGGACAACGCCGTGTACTACGGCCACCCGGTGGCACTGGAGGGCACGCGGGTGCGCTGGCGCCGCGCGATGGACATGAACGACCGGTTCCTGCGCAACGTCATCGTGGGGCTGGGCGGCAAGGCGCACGGCGTGCCTCGCGAGACGTCCTTCGACATCACGGCCGCCAGCGAGGTGATGGCCATCCTCGCGCTGTCGGAGAACCTGAAGGACCTGGAGGCGCGGCTGGGGCGCATCGTCGTGGGGCAGGCGCCGGATGGCTCGCCGGTGCGCGCGAACGACGTGAACGCGGCGGCGTCCATGGTGGCGCTCCTGAAGGACGCGCTGATGCCGAACCTGGCCCAGACGCGCGAGGGCGGGCCGGCCATCGTGCACGCGGGGCCGTTCGGGAACATCGCGCACGGGTGTTCGTCGGTGGTGGGCACGCGGCTGGCGCTCGCGTACGCGGACGAGGTGGTGACGGAGGCCGGCTTCGGCTTCGACCTGGGCGCGGAGAAGTTCCTGGACATCAAGTGCCGCAGCGCGGGCGTGTGGCCTCGGGGCGTGATGCTGGTGGTGACGCTGCGAGCGCTCAAGCACCACGGCGGCGCGGCGGCGGCACAGGTGGCGGAGCCGGATCGCGAGGCCCTGCTGAAGGGCTTCAACCACCTGGAGAAGCACCTGGAGTCGGTGGCGGCGTTCGGCCTGCCGGCGGTGCTGTGCGTGAACCGGTTCCCGCAGGACACGGAGAGCGAGCTGGACGAACTGCGCGCGTTCGCGAAGGCGCGGAACGTGGGCATCGCCGTGTGCGACGGGTTCGGCAGGGGCGGCGAGGGTTCGCTGGAGCTGGCGGACACGGTGCTGGCGATGCTGGACGCGACGGACGCTGCGCCGCCGAAGCCGCGCTTCCTCTACGAGCTGGACCAGACGCCGGAGGAGAAGATCCGCGCCATCGCGCGCACGGTGTACGGCGCGGACGACGTGGCCTTCACGCCGGGGGCGCGCAAGGACCTGGAGTCGGCGCGGGCGCTGGGAGGCGCGGGGCTGCCGGTGTGCATGGCGAAGACGCACCTGTCCCTGTCGGACGACCCGGCGAAGACAGGCCGGCCCCGGGGCTTCACGTTGACGGTGCGCGAGGTGCGCCTGTCCGCCGGAGCAGGCTTCCTGGTGGCGCTGACGGGAGAGCTGCTCACCATGCCAGGCCTGCCCCGCGAACCCGCCGCCCGCCGCGTCACCGTGCACCCGGACGGCAGCATCACGGGCCTGATGCAGGGTGAGTGACGTCAGAGGTAGGGCCTAGCGTCTCCCGTCTCCACCCGACGGGAGCACGCTACGTCCTGGCGCATCCACTTCTTCCAGCGACATCCAGAGGACGACCCGGCGCGCACCGTGCCGGCCCGCGACTTCCTCGATGCGTGTCCGGACGCGGTCAGCGCGAAGCTGCTCGCCGTCGTGAAGGCCGTGGCGGACGCGCCTCCGCCCGCCTTCAGCGGCGGGGCAAGTGGGAAGCCATGCACGGAGCCATGGCGGGAATCCATGAGGTCCGCGGATGGCCCGGGCCGCCGTCACTACCGGCTCTTCTGCCTCCTGGAGCGGGACGGAGCGGCGCTGGGCCTGGGAGGCCCGAGCCTCGTCCTGCTGACCGGGAGGACCAAGGCGTTCCGCGCCGTCATTCCGGAGTCTGATTACGCGAAGGTCCGCGCCCTCCGGGACGAGTACCAGCGCCGCCGGCCCCGGAGCGTGTGGGCCGGATGAAGCGCGTCCTACTTGCGGCGGACCCGAGGCGCGGGAGCCCGGGGCCGCACCGCCTTGCGGCGAGCCGGAGCGGGGACCAGTTGCAGGCTGCACCCCAGCGCGGCGGCCAGCTTCGTGACCGTCGACAGCGTGGGGTTCGCGGAAGGCGCCGTGAACAGGCGGCGCACGACCTCCGGAGGGGTCTCCGCCTTCCGGGCGAGGTCCGCCTTGCTCAGTCCCGCCTCCTCGCGCCGCGCGTCCAGGGCGCGAATCAGCCGGTCCGCCGCATCCACCTCCGCGCGTGCCTTCGCATACGCCTCCGCGAAGGCCGGACGCTTGAGCTTCTTCTCGAAGTAACGGTCGAATCCCGTGGCGGTCATCGCAGGGCTCCCGGCTCCAGTTCAGGGCGTAGCATACAAGTTACGCCTGACGCGGCGTCCTGACGAGTGACGTCAGGGGTAGGGCGTAGCGTTCCCCGTCTTCACCCGACAGGAGCACGCGATCCTGCCGCCTTCCAAGCGCACCAAGACATCCCCCCATCATCTTGACGAAATATCACTCAAGAATGATATTCCGTCCCGTCAGCCTGAGGTCGTTGGAACCGATGAGTTCAGGGACTGGTTCCTCGCTCTCGACGATGAGACGGCGCGGTCCGTGGACCATGGGGTGGAGCTTCTGGCCGCGAAGGGGGTCACACTGGGCTACCCGTACAGCAGTCAGCTCAAGGGGACGTCCCTGCCGCTCCGCGAGCTCCGCGTTCAATCCGGAGGCCGGCCCCTCCGGATCTTCTATGCCTTCGACCCGACCCGCGACGCGGTCCTGCTCCTGGGCGGCGACAAGACCGGAGACGCGCGCTTCTACGAGCGGATGATCCCCCAGGCAGAGAAGATCTGGCTGCGCTACCTCGAGGAGCAGGCCGCCGGACTTCACGACGATTCGGAGGAGACAGAACCATGAAGCTCCACAGCTGGAAGGGGATGCGCCGGGAGAAGTTCACGCCGGAGCAACTCAAGGCGCAGGACGCGCGCGTCCGGAAGGAACTGCTGGAGATGAGCCTTCGGGAGGTGCGCGAGTTCGCCGGGCTGACACAGACGCAGCTCGCCGAGCGGATGGGCATCTCCCAGGGTCAGCTCTCCCAGACCGAAGCGCGCGAGGACCACCGGCTCTCCACCCTCCGGCGCACGGTGGAGGCCATGGGAGGCGAAATCGAGGTCTCCGCCGTCTTCGGCGACAAGCGGATCATCCTCAAGGGCGTCTGACGCACGACGGGCCGCCCCGGTGTGTCCGGAGCGGCCCGTGGGCCCTGCTGGCTTTCGCGTAGGACGGCTAGACGCGGAAGGCGGTGGACAGCTCCTGGAGCTTGCCCAGGGACGCGTTGATCTGCCCCACCGCCTGCTCGGCGTTCGACGTGGCCATCACCACGTCGCTCATCATCTCCGACAGCTGCGTCACCACTTCCGTCATCTGCGTGATGCCCGCGTTCTGCTGCGTCACCGAGGCGACGATCTGCCGCGCCGCCTGGCTGCTCTCCTGCACCACCTGGGTGATGTCCTTCAGCGTCGTCGCGGAGGCCAGCACCTGCTCGATGCCCTCCTCCATCTTCTGGCTGTCCCCTTCCGCGATGCCCACCGTCTCGCGGATGGCCTGGTTGATCTCCAGGAGGATCTTCCCGATGCGCTGCGTGCTCTGCAGCGACTGGCTGGAGAGCGCCCGCATCTCCTTCGCCACCACCGCGAAGCCCCGGCCCTCCTCGCCCGCTCGCGCCGCCTCGATGGCCGCGTTCAACGCGAGCACGTTGGACTGGTCCGCCAGGTCCTTCACGCTGCCGATGATCTCACCCGCGTGCACCGCCTGCTCGGACAGCACGCCGATGCTCCCCACCAGCGCGCCCACCCGCGCGCGGATCTGCTGCAACCCCTCCGCGCTGCGCTCGATGGACACCTGCCCGGAGGCGCTGTACGCGTCCGCCTGCGCCGCCACCTTCAACACCATCTCCGCGCGGCTGGCCGCCATGCCGGACGTCTGGGCGATCTCCGCGATGGTGGAGCTGGCCTCCGTCAGGCTGCGCGACTGGCTGGTCAGGAAGTTGAGCTGCTCGTGGCTCGCCGCGTTCAGCCGCGCCGCCGCCGCCGTCAGCTCCGTCACCACCGAGTGCAGCGTGTTGGGCACCGACCCCAGCCGCGTCATCAGCGTCTGGATGCTGCGCGCCAGCTCGCCCACCTCGTCCTGCGCGCTGGTGTCGATGCTCAGCGACAGGTCGCCCTCGCGCGCGATGCGCGTCGCCGTCGCCGTCAGCCGCGCCAGGGGGATGGTCACCTCGCGCAACAGCCACAGCGTCGCCACCGCGAGCGCCACGATGCACACCACCGACAGCACCAGCACCCACGTCAGCGTCATGCCGTGCAGCGAGGACACCTCCATGAAGGCCTCGCGCTGCGACGCCTCCTGCTGCGCCGTCAGCGCCTCCAGGCTGTCATGCACCGTCTTGTACGCGGGCTCCAGCTTCGCGAGCGCCCCTTCCGCGGCCGCGGCATTGCTGGACGCCAGCGACACCACCTGCGAGGCCTCCTGCCAGTAGCGCGTGAAGGCCGCCTGCAGCGCCTGCACCCGCGGGCCGTCCACGTCCGGCAGCGCGCGCAGCGACTCGAGCCCCTTCTGGAGCTCCGCCACATGCGCGTCCAGCGTCTGCTGCTGCACCGCGTGCAGCGCCACCGCGTCGCCCACGTCCTGGTGCAGCGCGGCGAACCCCGCGCGGGCCGTCTGCGCCTGGCTCACCGACGGCGCCAGGCTGGACCCGATGCGCTCCGACGCGTTCCGCGTGCGCGAGCCCAGCACCACCGTCACCGCCACGATGGCCATCAGGAACGCCGCCGCCACCGTCGGCAGCACCATCATCTTCTGCTTGAGCCTCAACGCCATCGCACACCCCCTCGCGCGCCCACGTCACCCATCCCGATGAAGCGCGGTCGTGCACCCGCGCCGGGCCTGCTGCGCCAGCTCATTGTCGCTCTTCCTTCCGCGGCCCCCGCGGGCTCCCCCGGAGGACCGGGGCTCCGTCAGGACACGTAGGATAGACAACACCTCACCCCCCGACTCAAGCCCGCGTCCCTTGAATTGTCTCAGAAACGGGTCGGTGTTGCCCCGCAGGGTCATGCGGGACACTTCATCCTGTCAGGTGGGACTCGTGGAAGAGGACGCCTCACGTCCCCCGGAAGGGTGGCAGGCAGGCAGCCGGGCGCGATCATTCCAACCCCCCGGCACCAGGGGCGGGGCTTCACTGACGGTGACGTGGGCCCGGCACTTCAGCGCGAGGGCTGGGGGAGGAAGGGGCCCACCTCGGCGCGGCAGGCGGCGTCGCACTCGGAGAAGCGGGTGAGGAAGGCCGCGTGGTTCGCGCACTTCTTGGGCCAGCGAGAGGCGCCGCCGTCCGCCAGGCACAGCAGGCGGAACTCGTCGCGGGTCTCCGTGAAGAGGGCTTCGCGCTGCGAGGGGGCCATCGCGTCCAGCGCGCGGTCCTCCCCACCCTGGAGCCAGATGAAGGCGCCCACCATCATCACGAAGACGAGCCCCAGCCAGGTGCCCTTGCGCAGCCAGATGCTGGGCGGCGGGGCCAGCTCCTTCGCGAAGATGTTCTTCTCGTCGCCCCCGTCGTCCGGAGGCGTCCCTTCGTTGCCCATGGGCTCCCTTCCATCCATGGCGCGTGCCAGCCGCACGGCCGGGCCGCAGCAGACACCAGCCCGTCGCACGTTGCACCTTGCAACCGCCATCCAGGGCACTTCGTGCCGGATGCGACGCGCCCACCAAGGCTTGCGCCGCACGGCATCCGACAGACGGGCCCGGCACACGCCGTGCTCTTGGAAGCGGTGGAGCGCGAACACGCCCTGCGGAAGAACGAAGCGGACGCGTGACGCGCCCGGACCTGTGCGCCAGTGCATGCAGTCCAGCACCGGAGGCCAGGGCGTGCAGGGACACTCGCCCTTCCGAGTGGATTGCGCCCGTGCGCGCGCGTGCGAACCGTGGCCTGTCATGAACCTCATCGACCTGCTCATCCAGCAGCACCGCGACGCCGAGGCCCTCTTCGAGGCCTGGCGCCACGCTCCGGACGACGAGAAGCCGGAGCTCTGCCTGCGTCTGGCGGAGACGCTCACCCTGCACAGCGCCGTCGAGGAGCGCTGGGTGTATCCCGTCGCGAGGAGCGTCGTGGACGGGCCGCGCATCGACTTCGCGGTGGAGGAGCACGGGGAGATGACCCAGCTGCTCGCCGAGCTGCTGCATGCCCGCCACGACGCGCGCCGCCGCGAGGCCACCGTGCGTCAACTGGAGGCGGTGGTGGCCCAGCACATGTCCGAGGAGGAGCGCGAGGTGCTGCCCCGGCTGCGCAAGATGGACGCGGGCGCGTTCGGCCTGTCCAGCGATGAAATCGTCCGCTCCGCGTCCGACGCGCGCAAGGAAGCGATGCGCCAGCTGGAGGCGTCCGCGCCGCCGTGAGCCTGGACGATGCCTCGGGCGAGGGACAGCCCCAGGCGTTCCAAGGAGTTGCGGCAGGTCTCCTCGGGTCCAGGCCGCGACGTGCACGAACCGGCCCCGCGCACCCCTGCGAGGTGAAAGGGTGCGACGGCGTTACAGTGGGGAGCGGAGGTGGTTGGCGTGCATCGGTACCGGTGGAGCGAGAGCATCGAACCCAGGCTTCAGCAGGCGACCGAGCGCATGCGCCGGCTGCGTGCCACCCGGATGCCACCTGCCGCGGTGCAGAGCCTGCGGCACTGGTTCCGGATCCACCACACGTACAACTCGAATGCGATCGAGGGGAACCGGCTGACCCTGCCGGAGACTCGCGCGGTGGTGGAGGACGGCATCACCATCGCTGGCAAGTCGCTGAAGGACCACTTCGAAGCGGTGAACCTCGCGCACGCGCTCGACTTCGTGGAGGGGTTGGCCAGCAAGGAGAGCGTGCTGGGTGAGCGGGACGTGCTTGCGATGCACGGCATCGTTCTTCGGGGGATTGATCCGGAGAACGCGGGCACGTACCGGCGCATCAACGTGCGGATTGGCGGCACGGAGCACATGCCTCCAGAAGCGGTCCGGGTGCCCGAGGAGATGCGGGCCTTTGGTGAGTGGCTGGCTGGGGCGAAGAACGAGCACCCGGTGGTGGTCTCCGCCATCGCGCATGCGTGGTTCGAGACGATTCATCCGTTCGTGGATGGGAACGGACGGACCGGGAGGCTCATCGCCAACCTGTTGCTGATGCGTGAGCACTATCCGGCCATCGTGCTGCTCGTGGAGGATCGCGCGCGGTACTACACGGCGCTGGATGCATCCCATTCGGGTGACATCACCGCGATGGTGGAGTTGACGCTCGACCGGTTGGACCAGAGCTTCGCGGAGTACGAGCGGGCGGCCCGTGAAGTGATTGAGGTCCGTGAGCCCGCGATTGATTACTTGGCGGAGCAGTTGGGCAAGCCGCCCACTGAGCTTCCTCCGTTGCAGGCCCATTCGTGGCATGAAGCCATCCGCGCGCTCCATGCCGCTCTCCGGGACTTCGCGTCACAATTGGAGGCGCGCCTCCCCGAAGACCGTCGGCCAAGCCTGCGTGTCACGAACTTCAGCGAGCCAACTGAGGTTGCTTGGAAGCTCATCCAGAAGACGCCCTACGAACTCTTTGGCCTTCATGGAGAGCACCACGGCAGCAGGCTGGTGCTCTCCATCCGGAGTTCTCCCAAGAAGGGAAAGCTCCCCGTGCTCGAGGTCAGCGAGCCCGACGAAAGCTTGCAGCTCCGGAACCGCATCACTTCCATGGAGCCAACAGGGCATACCTTCCGGGTGATTCGCCTTCATGGGACTTCAATCGGTATCGAGGACGGCGTCTCCACACTCCAGCTTGCGACGGAACTCTGGACCAGCGCGATCAACCACTATCTTCTGCCGCGCTAATCCGCCGTGCCCTCAAGGCGTGCTGGACACGGACGAATCACAGTCCGAGGTGCACGTGCCGGAGCAGACGACCTGGCCGGGGTAGGAGGCCAGGACCGCGCACTCGGTTCCTCCCGTGCAGGACACGAGCTCGGTGCAGACCCGGGTGTCATCCACACAGCGGGCCTTCGACTCGCCTTCCAGCTTGAGCACGAGGCAGGAGAGGCCCTGCGGACATTGCGGCAGATCCACTCCGCACTCCTGCGCCAGGTCCAGCGACTGCCCCTCCCGCAGCTTCAGCCTCCCCTTCCCTCCCTCGTCGTCCGACCCACAGGCCGCGAGGGTCATCACCGTCAGACAACAGCCCAGCATCCGCATCCAGCGCATCGTGGCTCCTTGGCAACGTGAACACGGATGCCCGGAGCAAGGCCCGGACCAGGAGCGCTTCGCAGGGATTCCGCGCGCTTGGCGGGCAGAGACGGCCTCGGAAATCTGACGCCGCCTCGAATCCCTGGCGACCCACGCCTCCGCGGCACTCGTCCACGATAAACTCGTGGATGAGGATGCCCTGCCTCTTGATAACCAGGGTGAGCGTCTTCGGGAGCATCCATGCGGCTGATGTGGTTCATCGCGTTACTTCTTTTCACGGGAGGATGTGCAACGACTCGCGTTGTCCACCTTGATGTTGGAGACGGCAGACAGGTGGTTCACGAGTCCCGGAATGTTGATCCGGTTCAGGTGAGTGAGGACGCGTTCGAGGCGGCCCTCACGCAGCTCATCCTGGACATGCGAATGGACGTGGCCTTCCGCGAGACGGATGCGGCTGACCAGCGAGGATGGGTGAGGTCCCGGTCGTTGCTCGCATCCTCGAAAGGGCTCCCGAATCCGGGGGCTGGAGCGTCGCCGGAGTCCCTCTATTCGCGCATCTGCCCCGATGGGGACGACTGTCTGACCCTGGTGGGCGGAACGGGGCTGCCCTTCTCGCGCAAGGACCGGACGTTGATGGCCTTGTCGTTCGCGCTGGATGGAGTCTGGTCCAGTGTCGAGGCTGAGATTGGCAAGCTGCTGAACCCGGTGGTGCTCAAAGCCATGGTGACCTCGGCCGCGTTGTCCGTGCTCCTGACGATGACGCTGCCCGAACCCGTCACGAAGGTCATCGCGGTGGCACTGACCGCGGCGATGGTGGCCTACCTGGGGGTGGTGCCGGTCTGGGAGATCGGCCGGGGCTTCGTGCGGCTGTGGGACGATGCGGAGAGGGCAACGAGCGTCATCGAGTTGCAGGACATCGGACACCGCTTCGGGCGTGTTCTGGGGACGAACGGCACACGCGTCCTGGTTCTGCTCGTTACGACAGCTCTTGGCGGCAAGAGCGCCATGGCGGCCCAGGGGCCCAGGCTCCCGGGCTTCCCCCAGGCCGCGATCCGGGCACAGGTTGAGTCAGGCTTCCAGCTGACGGAAGCGTTGACCGGCGGGGTGGGCTCCATCTCGTTGCCGGCTGCCGGTGTGCTCAACGTGGCGCTGGCTCCGGGAGCCACGGCTGCAATGGCGATGTACTCGGACGGGCGGTTTCCGGGTGACGAGACGGGACCTGTTCATCACATCTGCACGAATAAGAACCCCCTCTCCGATGCGACCGGCGGTCCTTGGACGCCACGGTGCGAGAAGGTTTTCAAGAAGGCCGGGATGACGCTCGAAGATGCCGCGAACAAGGTGCGGCTCAATGGACACGAGGGGCCTCATCCAGAGCGCTATCACAAAGAAGTGATGGACCGCCTGGAGCGAGCTGTCGAGCGATGCCAAACGACGGAAACCTGCCGGGCCCGCTTGATGAAGGAGCTTGCGAGGATAGCGAACGAGCTTCTGACACGGGGCTCCGACTTGCGGAGTCTCATTGTGAAGGCGGAGGGGTGAGGTGGCGCGCGATTTCTACTGGGTGCGGCTGGGTGATGTGCCGCAATGGCTCCTCGAGACACCGACACGGGGCTCAGGCGAGGCCTTTGACGAGCCTTGGATGTTCGCGGATGGCCGTGTCCTGGATGAACCAGGGGAGATGAAGGCCCTCATTGCAACCCCAGGCAAGAGGCGGGCGTTCGTATTCTCCGTGATCGAGCGGGCCCCCATCGCCAGCCAGGCCATCGCGAACGTTTTCCGGGCACTGGCCCCCGATGACGTTCAGCTCTTTCCGGTGATGGTGGAGGGAGAGGCCGACCCGTTCTTCGTCGTCAATGCGACCCAGGTGATCGATTGCATCGACGAGGCACGGTGCCGGGAGGTCCACCACGATGACGAGGACGACCCCTCCCCTGACCATGAAGGGGAATACCAGTGGATCTACGGACTGCGAATCGACCCCTCGAAGACCGAGGGAGCGCGTGTCTTCCGGCCGAAGAAGTTCAAGACGGCGTTCATCGTGTCGGAGGACGTCAAGAACGCACTCGAGGGGGTTGGAAACCTGGGTGTGTCGTTCGAGCGCGTGACCGGAACTCCTGAGTCCCACTGACGGATGTGCAGGTGTTCAGGGCTCGAAGCGCGCGAGGAAGACCTTGTACTGGAGTGACACGAAGAGCGTCTTCGGCTCCACCAGCCCCGCCTTGGCGAACATCGCGAACAGGGCGGCGTCGGACTCGATGGGCTGCATCTTCGCCATGGCCTGACGCCGGGCCTCCAGCTTCTCCACCGCCACGCCATACGCCCGCAGCCGCCGGAACTCGACCTTCGTCAGCTCGGGGTCCTGGCCGATGCGGCACCCCAACACCAGCGGCGCTCCCGGCTTGAGCCTCCGCGTCACCTCCCGCAGCAGTTCGACGCGGGCCGCTTCGCCCTCCACGTGGTGCAGCACGCCCATCAACTGCGCGCCGTCGAACGGCGGACCTTGCGGCAACGTCCGCAGCTCTCCTTCATGCAGCTGCGTGCGGGAGAGCAGCCCTTCCTCCTCCAGACGCTTGCGCGCGACGGCGAGCATCGGCGCGGAGGGCTCCACGCCCGTGAAGCGCCAGCCCGGCGCGCTGAAGCGGTGATAGGGCAGCAGCTCCGCGCCCGTCCCCAGGCCCACGTGGAGCAGTGACGCCGTGTCCTGGCCGTCCAGGTGCGCGGCCAGGGCGCTGACGCCCAGCTCGTACGCCGCCTGATAGCCCGCGAGGCTCACCGCCGCCTGGGCGTCGTAGTGGGGCGCGCGGTCGGCTCCAAAGCCATGCACCGGCGCATGCGCGGAAGGGTCGTGGTTCATGACCCGAAGATGCTTCGGCCCCGCGCTCAATGGGAGGGCGCGGATTCAGGCGGAATCGGCGGTTCTTTCGATGGCCGCCCATTCCTCCGGCACGAACCCGTCCCCCACGCGCAGGCTGTTGCATGACTTCATCACACCCAATCCCTCTCCATACCCCAATGTCAGCCGGGCGCGCCGAGCGTGAAGCATTCCAATTCCTGGACGGAATGCCCCCTCCCCTGGGTCGGAACGCAATGACTGGCAGCCAAATCCACCCACCCCGTAAGGCTTTAACTCCGTTTTAAAGGAATCAGACCTATTACGTTTTCTTTCCAGTACCGGCACTGGGGGCCGCACGTGAGAGAAGAGCTCGACAATTCCGACATGGAGTACGCCGATTTCGCGGTCCGTCATCAATCCATCCTGATGGCGGTGGCGCGGAACATCTGTGGGGGGAATGCCACGGCGTGTGACGACCTGGTCCAGGACGTCCTGCTGAGGGCCCTGCTGAAGTGGGACTCGCTGCGCGGCTGGGGGGAGCCGGAGCGCCGCGCGTGGCTGGTGCGGGTGCTGCACAACCGCTTCCTCGACACGTGCCGCCGCTCGCGCACGGAGGCCACCACGGTCATCAACCTGAGCAACGTGCACAAGCTCTTCGAGGAGCCGCAGGCCCCGGACCTGGAGCTGTGGCAGTGCATCACCGAGCCCGAATTGCTCCAGGCCGTCGCCGCGCTGCCCTTCAACCTGCGCCGCACCTTCGAGCTGCACTCGGAAGGGCTGCGCCACGCGGAGATCGGCCGCCGGCTGGGGGCGCCCGTGGGCACGGTGGGTACCTGGCTCTACCACGCGCGTCTCAAGCTGCGCGAACAGCTTCGCGACATGGCCGAGGCCCGTCGGAAGCTGGGGAGCGGATGAACCACGCCCACTGCACGCACCTCCCTGCCTTCGTGGACGGGGAGCTGCCGCTCGAACACCATGAGGACTTCCGCGCACACCTGGCCTCCTGCGAGGACTGCGGCGCGCGGTTCCATGACCTGCTTCAGGCGGACATCCTCGGACGGCTGGCGCACGCGAAGGCGCCACCGACTCCCGAGGCCACGGGTGTCTCCCCAGCCCCGTGGCCTCTTC
>NZ_RAWL01000938.1:0-523 GCF_003668885.1 Corallococcus sp. AB049A
CAGCGTCCTTCCGGGCGCGTGGGGCACGGATGCGCAGCCGGTGAAGAGGAGGGCCACGCACGTGAGCAGGACGTCAGCGCGCATTGTCCACCCCCAGGCCCACCGACGCGAAAGCGCCCGGCCGCAGCGTCCCATCACCTTCTGGGAACAGCAGCGTGCCGCCCGTGGCCACCGCGTAGAGCTTCCCCGCCATGACTCGCCAGCGTGCTTCCGCCGCTCCCAGGTAGCGCGCCCCAGGTTGGCCCAAGCCCACGCCCAGCCCCCTCACCGCCACTTCCAGGCTGCGCTCCAGGAACTGCACCGCCACGCGCCCGTCTGCGTCCAAGCGGCCCCAGGAGAAAGCCTCCGCGCTCAGCGACAGCATCAGGTGCCGTTGAAGGCCTCGATAGCCCTCGGCATCCCAGCCCACACGAGCCTCGGCCTGGAGCGAGTACCCGTCCGGAAGGGGAGCGGACGCCAGCGGCACGCCCTCCGGGCCCACTGCCTGGAATCGCGCCAACTCGTAGTCCGGGCCGAAGAAGCC
>NZ_RAWL01000939.1:0-522 GCF_003668885.1 Corallococcus sp. AB049A
ATATCGGCCTCCCAGCCTGGGGGGGAACCTGTGGATAGTTTCGAAGGCATGGCAAAAGGGCTTTTTTATCCACAGATTGCCCATACCTTGTGTATAAGTCATACAGGGCAGCTGTGGACAGCGTGGAACGATCGGTCTGAATTCTTTGAAATCTGTGGAACCGCCCAGGGCATGGGACCGTAGATTTCAAGGAATCTGCAGGTTCATCCGCTGGTACTCGTCGGCGACGAGGCAAGCGCTGTCCACGGCATCGCCTGAAATCGGCGAAATCCAAGGCTCACACCCCCGCTACCCTTCGCAGAATCGAAGGATTTCCGGGCTTGCCGAGACCCGCATCTGCTGGGATGAGGAAACAGCGCCACGTGGAACCAGCGGTCAGGGCGCAGGCAGACCTGCGGTAACTGCTCCATAGCTGGCCGGATAGCTGGCCGGGCACGTCCGGCTTGACCGATGCAGTAAGCTGATGAATTCCCTGCCCCTCTGCCGCCCCGTGCGGATGGTCTTTCGCGCCCCATGCTTATC
>NZ_RAWL01000940.1:0-521 GCF_003668885.1 Corallococcus sp. AB049A
CGTAAGCACCACCGACGCCGGGTGCAGCGCGTCCACTATCGTCCGGTCCCCGGGCTTCGCCCCGCCCAGCTCCGACACCGCCTCCACGCCCACCTCGAACGCCTTCGCCCAGGCCAGCGCATCCACCGGCTTGCTCGCCAGGAAGCGCGCCGCTCGCAGCAGCGCCGTCGCGTAGAACGGCCCGGAGCTGCCTCCGATGTTCCGGCGCAACGCCTGCCCCAGCTCCGTCAACGCGCTCGACGGCGTGGCCCACGCCTTCTCCGGCAACGCGCGGATCGCCGCCGCGCCACGCGCCAGGCTCAATCCCAGATCACCATCCCCCGCCTTGCTGTCCAGCTCCGTCAGCCGGGCCTCCGCCGCGTCCCACGCATCCGCCACCGCGAGCGCCGCGGCGCGCACCCGCGCCATCACCGGCTGCGGCTTCGGGTGCCCCTCCACCGTCGGCAGCGCGGCGCGCGTGGGCACCACCTGCCGCTGCTTCACCACCTGCCCCCGCCCCGGCCACGCCGGCGCCTCCGTGG
>NZ_RAWL01000941.1:0-520 GCF_003668885.1 Corallococcus sp. AB049A
GGGCAGCAGTGCCACCGTGCTCGACGCATTGGCAAACACCGACGGCACACCCGCGAACATGAGCGCGGGCAGGGTGACAAACGAGCCACCGCCAGCGCATTCATCATGCCGGCGATCAGGCCCGCGCCAAAAAGCAACGGCGTGGCGGATTCCATTGGGGGCGAATTTGGGAATGTTCTGTCGGAAGAAGCCTCAGTCTCGAGCAGTGGCGACCCCGCGGCAATCTGCGATACATTGAGCGAGCCTCAGTGTGAGGCTGAGGCAGACTCCAATTTTGAGAGGTATCGTGCGCTTCGACCTGACCGACCTCCGACTCTTCCTCCATACCGCCGAAGCCGGCAGCATCACGGCGGGCGCCGAACGCGCGCACCTCACATTGGCATCGGCCAGCGCGCGCATCCGCGGGATGGAAGACACGCTTGGCGTGCCCCTTCTCACGCGCAACCGGCGCGGCGTGGAAACGACCGCTGCGGGCCGCACGCTCGTCCACCACGCCCGCGTCGTCCTGCAACAGATGGAC
>NZ_RAWL01000942.1:0-518 GCF_003668885.1 Corallococcus sp. AB049A
CACCACGAGGAAGCCCACCGGCAGCCCGTTGGACTGCAGCGGCTGCGCCACCGCGAACAGGGGCGCGGCGGACGCCGGCAGCAGCACCTGGCCCTGCTGGCGCATCACCTTCTCCATGCCCGGCAGGGTCCGCTCGCCGGTGGAGGCGATCACCGTGCCGTCCACGCCCACCAGCGCCAACAGGTCCACGCCCAGCACCGTGCGCTGCTCGTGGAGCAGGGCGTCCGCCTCCGCGTGCTCTTCCGCGAAGGCCGCCGTGAACGCGGGGTTGGCCGCCGCCACGCGCCCCAGCTCCACGAGCACCCGCAGCTCCTGGTCCTTCAACGCCTGCCAGCGGGTCACGTCCCGCGACAGCGAGGAGGCCATCTCGGCCTCGACACGCGAGCGCAGCGACAGCCCCATGAGCGTCACGGTCAGCAGCGTCAGGGTGATGACAACGGCGGTGAGGGCCGCGGTCAGGCGCGCGGCAAGGCTGAGCGTCATACGCAACGGGTGCTCGGAGGGGGGAGGGAGACGCG
>NZ_RAWL01000943.1:0-517 GCF_003668885.1 Corallococcus sp. AB049A
GTCTATGACCGGTCACTTGCTGGGTGGCGCGGGCGGTTTGGAGTCGGTGTTTACGGTGCTCGCGCTGCATAATCAGGTATCGCCGCCGACCATCAACATTTTCAACCAAGACCCCGAGTGCGATCTGGATTACTGCGCGAACACCGCGCGGGACATGAAGATCGACGTGGCCGTGAAGAACAACTTCGGCTTCGGCGGGACGAACGGTACGCTGGTGTTCAAGCGCCCGTAAGGCAGAGCGGCACTTCGCCCGAGGGCGCGTGCCGCTTCCTTGTTGCCTTGGTTATTCAGCTCCTTGTCTTTCCAGCGCCGTATCGGCGGTTATGCGGGATCAGCCGATTCGGCATGGCTGTTCTTGTCTGCGCGGTGGTGTTGTGGGCGATCAAGGCATGGGGCGCCGCATTGCCTTGGTTTACCTGGGGCGCTATCACCGGGTTGACGATGGCTGCCTGCGTTCCCTTGATGGTGAACCGTTCACCGCTCGCAATGGAACTGATGTGGCGCGCTCGTCTCAAAG
>NZ_RAWL01000944.1:0-517 GCF_003668885.1 Corallococcus sp. AB049A
GGGAAGTCATCATCGCTGCCTGAGTATCGTTGTATATCTTATGATATAGCGATCGGCATCACAGGGTAAATGATTCTCTGTGGCAAAAGGGGAAAATCGCCAGCCGCGATTGGGCTGGCGAGCTGTCAGGCGTTACTGTGGATCGATGGCGACGATGTTTTCGCTAGGGTAGCAGCCCAGTACCTTAAGGGAGCGTGTGATTGGCGTCAGCTCGAGTAGCGCCTGCTGCACGTCGTCGGTATTCAGGTTGCCCTGGAAATCGATGTAAAACATCTCCTGCCACGGATTACCATTAATCGGGCGCGACTCCAGTTTACTCATTGTCAGATTATGTTTGCGCAGCACCAGCAGGGCTTCCACCAGGGCGCCCGCCTGCTGGCCGGTGGCCATAATCAGCGTAGTTTTTGCCGGAACCTGGAGTGAAACCTCGACCGGCTTACGGGCCAGTACGATGAAGCGGGTAATATTCTGGCGCTGGTTAGCCAGATTCCGCTCCAGCACCTGTAAACCATAAAGC
>NZ_RAWL01000945.1:0-515 GCF_003668885.1 Corallococcus sp. AB049A
GGCCAGGCCCAGGCCGCCGACGAGACCGGCGCACAGGTCGGAGATGATGTCGCCGAACAGGTTGGTGGTGACGATCACATCGAACTGTTCCGGACGCATCACCAGCTGCATGCAGCAGTTGTCGACGATCATTTCCTGGAACTCGATCTCCGGGTACTGTGCGGCGACTTCACGGGCGACGTTCAGGAACAGGCCCGAGGTCGACTTGATGATGTTGGCCTTGTGCACGGCAGTGACCTTCTTGCGGCCAGTGCTCTTGGCCAGCTCGAAGGCGTAGCGCACGATGCGCTCGGAGCCCTTGCGGGTGATGCGGGTGCCGGAGAAGGCGGTTTCGCCGTCGGCCGACACTTCCTGGCCTTCGGCCAGGTAGGCACCTTCGGTGTTCTCACGGACGGTGATCAGGTCGACGTTGTCGAAACGCGACTTGGTGTTCGGGAAGGTGTGGGCCGGACGCACGTTGGCGTACAGGTCGAAGTGGCGGCGCAGGCTGACGTTGATCGAGGTGAAGCCACCAC
>NZ_RAWL01000946.1:0-513 GCF_003668885.1 Corallococcus sp. AB049A
GCCAATGAGCCTACGCGTCTTGTTTCGAAAGCTCAAGAATGCCCGATCTGATAGCTCAAGCGCAGCGTAGATGTTGTCTTATCGTGTTTAACACGGTAGTCATCGGAGCGAGCGAGCGATCAAGTTTCAGCAGTCGGAAGAGTCTTCGCGCTGGCCAACAGCTCCGCTGTGAGTCTCTTGTGATGGCTTTTTGAGTATAACGGGAAGAGGCATGTCTGTGTTCGCTGCGCGCAGTGGTTTCCCTACAGGGAGCGCCATCATTCGAAGCACCAGCGAGCCAAAGTGAGGTGATTTCGCCCCTGACACATGTCCAGCCAAGCGGAGGAACACCTCGGGCGCGCTTCGTCGCACCACAAAGTCAGATACTGTGAACCGGTGAGCGAACAGTCGAAGTGCGTGTTGATCTCACTTTAAGCTGTCGTATTCTGCCTTCCGGGCGGGCAGATGATAAACGCGATTGGACGTTACGCTGTGATTTCCTGGGCATCATGACACGCGGGTATTGTTACACCA
>NZ_RAWL01000947.1:0-509 GCF_003668885.1 Corallococcus sp. AB049A
ATACCTCCCAGCACCTGCAGCAGCTGCGGCGTGCCGGCCTGGTGCAGACACGCCGTGACGGCAAGCGCATCCTCTACCGCAGCGCTGACGGCCCACTGGCCAACCTGCTGGCCGCGCTGCGCGACTATGCCGACCACCAGCGCAGCGAAATGCAGGGCGTCCTCACCGACAGCCTGCAGCGCCGCGATGCACTGGAAGGGCTGACCGTCGAGCAGCTGCTGGAGCAACGCGACAGCGTGGTACTGCTGGACGTGCGGCCGCGCGAGGAATTCGATCTGGGCCACCTGCCCGGCGCGCTGAACATTCCCGCTACGGAACTGCACGCGCGGATGGACGAACTGCCGCGCGCCGTCCACATTGTCGCGTACTGCCGCGGGCCCTACTGCGTGCTGTCCAACGATGCAGTGATGATGCTGCGCGAAGCCGGCCTCAGCGCGCAGCGACTGGCCGCCGGCTATCCCGAATGGAAGGCCGCAGGCCTGCAGGTTGAACTGCCCCGACACTGAGCG
>NZ_RAWL01000094.1:0-23587 GCF_003668885.1 Corallococcus sp. AB049A
CGGTGGGCCTGGGGGCGGGCGTCGCGGGCTTCTGGCGCCGGACGGAGGCGCGGGCGGCGGAGGTGGAGACTGCTCCGTCGCGGTGGCTCGCTGCCTTCGTGGTGGGGCCGGCGGTGCGGGTGCGGTGGCGGTTCGCCTCCGCGCTCGCGCTGGAGGCGACGCTGTCGGGCGAGGTGCTCCTGGGACGGCCGCGGCTGGGTTACTCGGTGGACGGCGACTTCGTGCTCCGGGAGGACGGCGCGTTGGTGCGTCCCCGACTGGGAGTGGGGATGGTGATTTTTCCGTGAGCACCGATGACCCGATCTGGCGCCGGCCGTTCTCCTTGCCGGGCATGAGGAGCTCGGGCTCACATGCGACCGTCGCGCCCCGGGGCGAGGACGCCCGGCTGACCGCGGCCATGCGGGGACAGCGCGAGGCGACCGAGTCCCTGCTCCTGGAGCTGTTGCCCCGGGTGCGCAACCTGGTGCGCTACCTGGTGCGCGGGGACTCGGACGTGGAGGACATCGCGCAGGAGTCGCTCATCGCGCTGGTGCGGGGCCTGCCCACCTATCGCGGCGACGGGCGTTTCCACGGCTGGGTGGACCGGGTGGTGGTGCGCACCACGTTCGCGTGGCTCAAGCGTTCACGGGGGCGCGAGGCCCGCTACAGTGAGGACCCGGTGGAGCTGCTGGCGGTGCCGTCCGACGAAGCCCCGGCGGACGAATACCTTCACCGCCGCCAGCTGGTGACGTTACTGGACCGGTTGTCGACGGAGCAGCGGCACGCGTTGGTGCTTCACCATGTCCTGGAATTGAGCGTGCAGGAGATTTCGACAGAGCTGGGCATCCCCTTCGAGACCGTGCGCAGCCGCCTGCGCCTGGGACGCACCGCCCTGCGCGCGCTGGCCTCGGAGGACGAGGCACCCGAGGGGGAGTCACCATGAGTTCCCGCCCCCCGGACGACGGTGACTCGGAGCCGATGGACGACCTGCTGCGGCCCCTGGATGGCGGCAGTGGCCCCGCGCGGCGGCTGTCCCGGAAGCGCTCGAGCGCGCTGGTGCAGGCGGCGCTGGACGCGGCGCTCCAGCAGGCGCCGGAGCCTCCGCGACGACGCAGGCGGCCTCCGGTGTGGTTGATGGCGGGCGCGGCGCTCGTCTTCACGGGAGCCGCGGCCGCCGCCGTGTGGAGCTACGCGAGGCCCGTGCAGCCACCGCCGGTGGTGCTGAAGCCGGCCGTGCCGGAGCCCCCGAGGGTGGCCACGCTGGAGCCGGTCCCCCTGCCCCCTCCTCCGCCGCCGGAGCCCTTCGTCATCGAGCATCCCCGGCCGCTGCGGCCGAGCATCACGGTGAAGGAGTCGTCGAAGCCGGAGGACCTGCTGCGGCAGGCCAACGCGCTCCGTTCCGAGGGGAAGTGGAGGGACGCGGAAGGGCTGTACCTGCGGGTCATCCGCGCGGAGCCGTCGTCGCTGGCCGCGTACGTCGCGCGCGTGGCGTCGGGGTCGCTGCGGCTGGAACACCTGGGGGACGCAAGAGGAGCCCTGCGCCAGTTCCAGGACGCGGTGCGGCTGCAACCCGGAGGCATGTTGGATCCGGAGGCGCGCCACGGAGAGGCCGAAGCCCACCGGGCCCTCGGCGACACGGGGGCGGAGGCCCGGGCGCTGGGAGAGTTCCTCGCGCTGCATCCGGACTCACCGCTGAGCGCCGCGTCGCGAGCACGGCTTCGGGAGCTGTCGCCGCCATGAGGCGCGGCCCGCCTTCGGATGCACCAAGGCCCTCGGGTCTGCCTGTCCTCACGGACGAGAAGGTGAGAGCCCTGAGAGGACGCCTGTCGGCGGCACATCCGCGAAACCTGTCCGACTGTCGGACAGGTTTGGAGGAACGTGGCGGGCAGCGCGCCTACGCCCTCCGAGCGCTGGAAACCTGTCCGACTGTCGGACAGGTTTGGAGGAACACTGCCTCCTCGGTACCCGGTGTGACGATGCGCCTGTGCCCTCCGAGCCTCGGAAACCTGTCTGACTGTCGGACCAGTTTGGAGGAACGCCGCCATCGCGCATCCGGGCGGACGGTGCGCCTGCGCCCTCCGTGCTTCGGAAACCTGTCCGACTGTCGGACCGGTTTGGAGGAACGCCGCCGTCTCGGCATCCGGCGTAGAGGGCGCCACGCCTGCGCCCTCCGCGTGGTTGAAACCTGTCCGACTGTCGGACCGGCTTGGAGCAACACGGCTTCCTCGGCACCCGGTGTGCCGGTGCGCCTTTGCCCTCCGAGCGCTGGCAACCTGTCCGACTGTCGGACAGGTTTTGAAGGAACGTCACCGCCGCGCCCCCCAGTGTGGCGGCACACCTGTGCGCTCCGAGCCTCGGAACCTGTCCGACTGTCGGACAGGTTTTGGGCCGCACCGAGCCAGGAGGCTTCCTCGCATGGCGCGGCACGGTGACGGTTCCATGAGGCTCCGCATCACAGGGTTCGTGGTCTGGACCGCGCTGCTCGGTGCCGCGTGCACGGTGGATGACGCGGTGGCCACGCTGCGCTCACCCGACGCGGGGACCGGCGTGCCGGATGAATGGGCAGCGCACTGCGCGGACAGCGGGCCTCCGCTGTTGTTGGGCAATCCAGCCTCGGGGCCACAGGTGTGCAGCGGCCGGTTGGCGGAGACTTTGTTCCGCCGCGCGGCGTGTTCCTGCGAGGGCCTGTCCTTCAGCGCGCCGTTCACCGTGGACGCGTTCCGCGGTTCGGCGGGGCCCTACGCTCCCGGTGGCGCGGGCGGTGACGTGGGCGTGAACGGCGGCCTGTCCGCGAACGACCGTGTCACCGTGGGTGGCTCGCTCCAGGTGGGTGGCTTGCAGCTCAGCAGCCCGCTCACCGTAGGCGGCAGCCTGGACAGCAACGGTCCCCTCTCCGGTCCAGGCACCTCCGCCACGGTGACGATGGATGCTCGGGTGAACGGGGACGTGGCACTCGCATCGTTCACCGTGGGCGGGGTGCTCACGGTTCCTCCGGAGTTCTCCCCCGGCCCCGCGCAGGCGTCGGAGCTGCGCCGTGAGCCCGTGCCCCCGGTCATCCCCTGCGACTGCTCCGAGTCCTCCCGCTTCGACCCGGCCGCGCTCATCGCCCACCACACCGTGGACAACGACAACGCGGCCATCGGTCTGGACCCCGCGGCGTTGACGGACGTCACCGGCGAACGCGTGCTGGAGCTGCCCTGTGGCCGCTTCCTGCTCTCGCGCATCGCGGGGCCGGGCCAGGCCACGCTGCGCATCCGGGGCCGCACCGCGCTGTTCGTCCCCGGCGGCGTGGACCTGAAGGAAGCGCTCACCGTGGACGTGCAGCCTCCCGGCGAGCTGGACCTCTTCCTCTCCGGGGGCTTCATCGTGTCCGGCACGCTCACGCTGGGCTCCGCCGCCCTGCCCTCGCGGGTGCGCGTGTACGTGGCGGGTTCGCAGGCGCTGGACATCTCCGCGGGCAGCACGCTCGCGGGCAACCTCTACGCGCCCCAGGCCGCGCTCAACCTGAGCGGCAACGCGGAGGTGTTCGGCTCGCTGTTCGTTCGCCACCTGGAATCATCCGGCGCGGTGCGGGTGCACCACGACGCGGACGTGCTCGACGCCGGCGCCGCGTGCCCCGCCGGATAGCTCAGCGGAACACGACGGTCTTGTGGCCGTTGAGCAGGATGCGGTGCTGCACGAACCACGTCACCGCGCGGCCCAGCACCACGCTCTCCACGTCGCGGCCAATCGCCGTCAGCGCCTCGGGCGACAGCGTGTGGTCCACGCGCTCCACGTCCTGCTCGATGATGGGTCCTTCGTCCAGGTCCCCCGTGACGAAGTGGGCCGTCGCGCCAATCAGCTTCACGCCCCGGTCATAGGCCTGCTGGTACGGCCGCGCGCCCTTGAAGCTGGGCAGGAACGAGTGGTGGATGTTGATGAGCCGCCCGCGCAGCGCATCGCACGTCCCGGCGGAGAGGATCTGCATGTACCGGGCGAGCACCACCAGGTCCACGCGCTGCTCGCGCACGATCTCCAGCAGGCGCGCCTCCTGCCGCTCCTTGTTCTCCGGCGTCACCGGCAGGTGGTGGAACGGAATGTCGTGGGACGCGGCCAGCTGATAGAAGTCCCGGTGGTTCGACACGATGGCGGGTATCTCCACCGGCAGGATGCCGCTGCGGTAGCGATACAGCAGGTCGTTCAGGCAGTGGCCGATCTTCGAGACCATCAACAGCACCCGAGGCTTCTCCGCCGCGTCGTGCAGGTGCCACTCCATGGAGAAGCGCCCCGCGAGCACCCCGAAGGCCTCCCGAAGCGCCGCGGGCGCCGCCTTCCCCTCCTCGTCCGTGAAGTGCACCCGCATGAAGAACAGCCGCGTCCGCGGGTCTCCATACTGGGCGCTGTCGAGGATGTTGCAGCCGTGCTCGGCGAGCCAGCCGGAGACCGCGTGGACGATGCCGCGCTGATCCGGGCACGACAGCGTGAGGATGTATTGGGAGGAACGCTCGGTCATGGACGGCGGCGAATATAGCCCCGCCGTGTGAAGGCCTGGCCCCACGCCGCGGCGAGTGTCCGATGCCATGCGTGGGACACTTCCTTCTCGGTAAAGCGAACCTAGATTCTGGCCTGTCATGGCTGACGACCCTCCAGCCAACGCGTCCCGCAGCCGACGACCGGTACAGGACTCGCTGCGCGAATACGGCCGGGGTATCGCGGGCGGCCTCCTCTTCAGCCTGCCGCTGCTCTACACGATGGAGGTGTGGTGGGCGGGCTTCACGTCCCATCCCGGCAGCGTG
Organism: Corallococcus sp. AB049A; assembly: GCF_003668885.1. NCBI lineage: Bacteria > Pseudomonadati > Myxococcota > Myxococcia > Myxococcales > Myxococcaceae > Corallococcus > Corallococcus sp. AB049A. Next base: position 4,755 of record NZ_RAWL01000094.1, read on the forward strand.
CTGGGCTACCTGGTGGCCACCTACGTGCTGCTGCTCGGGTACAACCGCTATGGCGGCTTCCGGCGGGACGTGGACTGGTTCGACGTCTTCACGGACTCGCTGGAGGAGCTGGGGCTGGGGCTGCTCGTGTCCACGGCGGTGCTCGTGCTCATCGGCCGCATCGGCCAGGGCACGTCGCTTCAGGAGGCCGTGGGCATGGTGGTCGTGGAGGCCGGCACGGTGGCCATCGGCGTGTCGGTGGGCACCGCGCAGCTGGGCGGCCAGCACCGTGAAGAGAACGAGGAGGAGGACCAGAAGCGGCTGGAGTCCGCGGACCACGTCCCCGGCCAGCTGGTCATCGCGTTCTGCTGCGCGGTGCTGTTCGCGGCCAACGTGGCGCCCACGGAGGAGATCGTGATGATCGCCGTGGAGACGCAGCCGTGGTGCCTGCTGGGGCTCGCGGCGCTGTCGCTGGTGCTGGGCGGGCTCATCCTCTTCCAGAGCGACTTCACCCGCGCCAAACGCTTCACGCGCCGCCGCCTGCGCCGGGACGTGCTGGCGGGCACGTTCGTCACGTACGCCATCGCGCTGCTGTCGAGCGCCCTGGTGCTGTGGTTCTTCGGCCGGTTCACCGGCAACGGCCTGAGCGTCTGTGTCGCGCAGGTGGTGGTGCTGGCGCTGGCGTCGACGCTGGGTGCGTCCGCGGGGAGGTTGCTCATCCAATCATGAAGATGAACTGGAACTGGCTGGAGGGCGTCGTCTTCATATCGAGCTGCGTGCTCGTGGCGCTGGTCATTGGCTACCTGGCGGTGGACGCGTGGACGACGGGCAGCGGTCCGCCGGACCTGACCGTGCAGGTGGGCACGCCGGTGCGCAGCGAGCACGCGAAGGAGTGGCGCGTGCCCGTCACCGTGAAGAACCACGGCGACTCCGCGGCGGAGGAGGTCCACGTGCGCGTGTCGCTGCGAGGCGGCCGCGAGCCGAAGGAGGAGGCGGAGCTCGTGCTGGCGTACGTGCCGCGCAAGTCCCAGCGAGAGGCCTGGGTGGCCTTCCGCGAGGACCCGGCGCCCGAAGGCGTGGAGGCGCACGCGGTGGGCTTCGCCACGCCCTGAGGCACGCTGCTATCCTGGTGGCACATGCGCGCCAGGAAGATGGGGTGGTGGGCAGTCGCGGTCCTCTGCGGGTTGAGCGTGGCCTGTGCGTCCGTCGACGGCGCGACCAGTGCCAGCATGGGAACACGCTCCACGCGGCCCCTTCCCTCTGCGCTCCTGGGCTCGCTGCGCATCAGCGGCGTGGTGCGTGATGCACGAGGCCCCGTCGCGGGGGTGGAGCTGTCCGCGACGCGCGTGGATGCCGACAGCCTGTCGCAGCGTCCGTGTCCCGAGCCGCTGACTTCCCGTCCGCTGGAAACACCGATGGAGCGGTGCTTCCTGGACCTGGCGGATTCCCACGCGCGCCTCGTGGAGGCTCGCGCGGGAGAAGCGCCCCTGTTCGCGCGGACGGTGACGGCGGCGGATGGGTCCTTCGTGCTCGACGGCCTGCCGCCGGGCGCGTTCACCCTCTGGGCACTGGGCGACACGGGCGCGGCGGTGCGTGCGGAGGTGCAGGCCGGCAGCGAGGGCGTGGCCGTCTCGCTGGAGGAGGGCTTCTTCCTCTCCGGTACGGTGGTGGATGAAGACGCACGAACGCCCATTTCCGGGGCATGGGTGACGGTGGTGCACGAGTCCGCGTCCCGTTTCTTCCGCGTGCTCGCGGACGACCAGGGACGCTTCCGCATCGGTCCCCTGCCGCCGGGGCGCTACCTGAAGTTCGCGGGCGCGGAGGGTCGGGTTCCGGATGCCTTCCGCTCGGACATCTGGCTGAACTCGGACGTGGACGTGACGCTCGGGCTCTACCGGAAGCAGCGGCTCGAAGGAGTGGTCCTCACGCCGGAGAGGCGCCCCGCGAGCGGCCTGACCGTCCATCTGCGGCGCAACTCGGAGTATGGCGCGACGGTGACGACCCGGAGCGATGCCCAGGGGCGGTTCGCCTTCGACGGCATCCCTGCAAAGGAATACACGGTCTGGGCCTGGAGCGACGGCCAGACCGCTTATGGCGACACCTGGGTGACACCGCCCGGGAGCGCCCTCATCCAACTGCGGCCTGGCACGATCCTCGAGGGCACCGTGAGGAACGAGCAGGGTCAGCCCTTGAGCGGTGTGCGCGTGCAGGCGCTCTCGGGTGGCGTGGGAGACGGTCTTCCGCCGGAGACCGTCACCGACGGCGCTGGTCACTACCGGCTGGGCCCGCTGATCAGGACCTCCGTCGACATCTCCCTGAAAGGGGACCACCATCACGCTCGACACGAGCAACTGCTCCTGGATGGAGCACGGACCGGCCCGTGGGACTTCACCCTCACCTCAGGCCAGTCGGTCGACGGCATCCTGGCCGATAACGACGGCAAGCCCGTCCCCGGCGTGTACCTGTCGCTGGGAACGGCCCTCGCGTCCGGTGGGTTCCCCCTTGCGGCAACGAACTTCGAGGATGCGTTCGGTAGGTCCGACGAGGCGGGGCGCTTCGTCGCGGGTGCGCTCGATGCAGCAGGCAAGTGGGACCTCCTCGTCGAAACCCAGGGCTTCATCCCCCTGACGCGCCCCGTGCAGGTGCCCTCGACAGGAGTCCGCGTGGTGCTGGACCGGGGCGCCTCCGTGTCCGGCACGGTCACGGATGCGACGGGCCAGCCCCTGCCCGAGGTGCGGATCGGACTCTGGGATTCAGCGGCTCCGGGTAGTCGCCCGCTCGCCGACTACCTCTTCACGGACAGCCATGGCGCGTTCTCGCTGAGCGGACTGAAGGCGGGCCGCTACGTGCTGGAGGCCTGGCAGCGCACGCCGGGCTCCGTGCAATGGGTTTCCCAGACCCTCGATGTGAAGGAGCGGGCGCACACGAACGTGGCCCTGCGATTCGAGGAGGGCCGGACGCTGCGCGGCATGACGACGGACGCCGCGGGCCAGCCCCTCGCGGGGGTCCACGTCCAGGCCTGTCTCTCCCAAGAGGACTCTTCCGCAGGGCGGGTGCGTGAGCTGAGTTGTGTCGCCTCGGAGGAAGACAGCGTGCGTTCAGGTCCGGACGGCCGCTTTACCCTCAAGCACCTGACAGCGCCGGTGTACCAGCTCGTCGCCAGGCGAGAGGACCTGCGTCTCAATCCCAGCCGCTCCCAGGGCGGAACGCCGGGCCCACTCTCCCTGCGCGTAGCGGCGGGAGCCGACAGCGTCCGATTGGTTCTGGAGCCTGCTCCCCGATTGAGGGCACAGATCGTGGATCAGAACGGCGCGCCGCTGCCTGGCACGCTGCGAGTCCGGGAGACCGAAATCGTTGCCTGCCCGGGTCCGTTCTACGTATTCCAGGCAGAGCAGCACCGCGCGGATGGCCGCTTCGCCCTCCCCCTGACGGAAGACCGGCAGACCTGGCACGTGACCGTGAAGGCCAAGGGCTTCCTGGGCCTGGAGCAGTACGTCGAAGCAAGCCCCGGGCAGGACATCGACCTGGGGACCGGGAAGCTGCTCCGGGGCCGGAAGGTCCGGTTCGTCATCCTCGATGAAGCGACCCGGGCACCCCTGGCGGGAGCCCGCGTCTCCATTGAACTGAGTCACCGCCTGGATGGCTGGCCGTACGAGGTCGCCCTGCCTCCTTCGTTCGGCGGAAACCTCGACAAGGCGGGCGCCGTCGAGTTCGAGGACCTGGCCATCTACCCCATCCACTTCGAGGTCAAGATGGATGGGCGGCTCCGGGGAGAAGGGCTTGTGGATACGCGGCAGGACGTCGTCACGGTGACGCTGCCGGCTCCGGGCCACTGAGCCCGAGGGAGTGACGCGCATGACGAGGGGACATCGCCGGGCAGCGTTCCTCATCGCGGGCAGCGTCGTGGTGCTGCTCCTGGCCTTCTTCCTGCGCGCTGACGAGAACGCTTCACGCCATCCGGACCGAAGCGCCTCCGGCGGCCCGGGGTCCCTTCCTGGCCCCAGGGCGAGCTCCGCCGCCATGGCCTCATCCAGGGAAAGCCTCCGCATCAGCGGCATCGTGCGGGATGCACAAGGTCCGGTCGCGGGCGTGCGGGTGTCCGCGTCCCGAGTGGATGCGGAGACGTTGTCGCAGCGTGCCTGCCCATTGAACCGCGCATCCACGGGGCCTTCCTGTGCAGGCCAGTCGTGGCTGACGAAGTGCTGCTTTCATGCACAGGGATTCGAACTCGCGCGGCTCGTGGACGCTCGCGAGGGCGAAGCCCCTGTGTTCGCGCAGACGGTGACGGCGGACGATGGCACCTTCAGCCTGGAGGGACTGGCTGAAGGATCCTTCACCCTCTGGGCCCTGGATGACCGGGGCACGGCGATGCGGCCGGAGGTGCCAGCGGGCAGCACGGATGTGACGCTGATGCTGGAGGCGGGCTCCTATCTCTCCGGCACGGTGGTGGACAACGACACGCGGGTTCCCATTCCAGGCGCCCGGGTGATCTCGGTTCTTGAGTCGCAGTCCCGCTTCTTCGACGCGCTCACGAACGCCCAGGGGCGATTCCGCATGGGTCCCCTGCCCCCAGGGCAGTACCTGCAGGTCGTGAGCGCACAGGGGTGGCGGACCACCCCCTTCCGAGACCTGGGCTGGCTCGACACCGACAAGGACGCGACCCTGGAGGTGCGGAAGCAGGCCCGGCTGGAGGGCCTTGTGCTGACCCCAGAGGGACGGCCCGCGAGCGGCATCACCGTCCAGGCATTCCGCGGGGGCGTCTCGGACGAGATCCAGTCCACGCGAAGTGATGCACAGGGACGCTTCGTCTTCGAGGACGTCGCCATGGTTCACCACACCGTCTGGGCCCGGAATGAGACCGCCTTTGGCGACGCCCCGGCGAGGCCTCCGGCGAAGGTCGTGATCCGGATGGAGCCCGTGACCTTCATGGAGGGAACGGTGAGCGATGAGCGGGGCAGGCCGCTGGAGGGGGTGCGCCTGCGAGGCGGAAACCTGCCGGAGGTCGAGCCCTCCGCTGAAGCGTTCTCCGATGCAGCGGGCCACTACAGGCTGGGGCCCCTGCTTCGGGACGGCATGATCCTCCGGTTGTCTCGCGCTCGATACAGGAACAAGTACGAGGAGATCGACCTCCGCACGCTGCATCCGGGACCGTGGGACTTCACGCTCCAGCGAACAGGGTCGGTGGAAGGATGGGTCGTGGATACCCAAGGGACCCCTCTTCCAGGCATCCGATTGACGCTCGCCAACGTTCCTGAAGACAGCCTGAAGCGTGACGTCCTCGAAGACACGCATACCCGGTCGGACGACGCCGGACACTTCATCCTGGACACCTCGGCGGAGGGTTCGGGCTATCTCCTCGCGGAGTCGGAGGAGTTCGCCCCCGTGGGCCACCCCGTGGACTTCCCGTCGACGGGAGTTCGCGTCGTTCTCAGCCGAGGGGCTTCGGTCTCCGGAAGGGTCGTGGATGCGAAGGGAGAGCCCCTGCCCCACGCGGAGGTCCTGCTCTGGGCACCCGAAGCACTGGATGGAATGGACCCTCCTCGCTCCCTCCGGGTGGACAGCGAAGGCAGCTTCTCCGCCGCCGGCCTGAATGCAGGCCCCCACGTCCTGGAGGCCCGGCTCCCGACCTCTGGCATCGAGCGCTCCGTGACAGAGACCCTAGAATTGGAAGCACACTCGCAAGTGACCGTGTCGCTTCGCTTCGACGAAGGTCGCACAGTGAAGGGACTGACGGTCGGCTCCGACGGACAGCCGTTGGCCGGCGTCCGGGTCCAGGCATGTCTCTCTCCAGAAGATGCTCCCGCGTGGAGGGCCCATTCCCTGCGCTGTGATGCGGATGCCGAGCAGGGTGTTCTCTCTGGACCCGGTGGCCACTTCGTCCTCAAGCACCTGATGGACCCGTCCCATCGGCTCGTCGCATGGAAGGAGGGCCATGCCTTCGTTCCCGCTGGCTCCCGAGGTGGAACACCCGGGCCGGACGCGCTGGTGGTCAAGACGGGAGCGGAAGGCATCCAGTTGGTCCTGCGGCAACAACCCCGGCTGCGGGGACGGATCGTGAGCGAGGATGGAAGCCCCGTGCCCGGTGGAGTCTGGGACGGGCGAAACCACACGCCTGCGCCGGAGGGAGCCTTCGAACTTCCCTTGCTCGAGGAGGGCCCGGGACAGGTCCGGGTGAGGGCGAAAGGCCACCTCGACCTCAAGCGGGACTTCGTCGCGAGTCCCGGCAAGGACATCGACCTGGGGACCCTGGTGATGCGCCGCAGCCGCACGACGCGCTTCATCATCCTGGACGAGGCAACGCATGCGCCCCTGGTGGGTGCTCGCGCATACATCGGCCCGAGCGACAACGGTTCCCATTTGCATCGGGACTACGGCTCGTTCTACGGGAACCTCGATACGGAGGGTGGCGCCGAGGTGGAGGGACTGCCCTTCGCGCCCATCCTCATGTCCGTCAGCCTGAGGTCAGGCGAGCCGGGCACGGACGTGCCCCTGGATGCGCGGCAGGAAACCGTCACGGTCCGGGTGCCCGACCCGAAACGTTGAGCCCGCCGAACGGCTATCCTGCGCCTTCGCACTTCGGGAGACGCAGCGCATGCAGAGGGGGCGTCTGACAGCTGGATTCGTGGTCGTCGTGGGCCTGCTACTTCTGGCCTTCTTCGTCCTGCGCGAACACGGGGCCACTTCGAATCGTGGGCCCCGAAGCGCCACCGGTTCCGGACTCTTCAACTTCATCCGCAAGGAGGCCTCGTCCTCCGCCGCCTCCACCGGAAGCCCACGCATCACCGGCGTCGTGCGGGATGCGCGCGGTCCCGTCGCGGGCGTGCGCGTGTCCGCTTCACGCGTGGAGCCGGAGGTCACGCTGTCCGAGCGCTCCTGCCCTCCATCCGAAGACAGCGCGCCCGCGCGCCGGCTGACGCAGTGCTGGGACGAAGCCTTCGACGAGTGGGTGGATCAGGTCGACAAGCGCGAAGGCGAAGCCCCCACCGTCGCGGAGACCACCAGCGCGGAGGACGGCACCTTCGTCCTGGACGGACTCACCGGCGGCAAGGTCTCGCTGTGGGCCTCCCAGGGCACGAACGTGGCGATGCTCCCGGACGTGGCGACGGGCCAGCAGGACGTGGTCCTCGTGCTCGACGAGGGACGCTTCCTGGGAGGCGTCGTCCTGGACGGTTCGAAGGAAGACGTGCCCATCGCGGAGGCCCGCATCACCGTCTTCTCCCTGGAGCACACGCGCTTCTTCCCCGCGACCAGCGGCGCGGATGGCCGCTTCCGCATCGGCCCCTTGCCGTCGGCCGACCATGGCCTCGTGATCACGGCCCCGGGGTTCAGGCCGCTCCTGAGCCGGGACCGGGAGCCGCGCGAGGAGGGCACCTTCATCCTGGTCCACCCCGTGACGTTCGCGGGCAAGGTGGTGACCCAGAACGGAGCCCCCGCGCCCGGCGTCTTCGTCCGGCTCTACACGCCCGCCGCCGAGCCCGAGTGGAGCACCACCCTCACGGATGCCCAGGGACGCTTCTCCTTCCAGTCCCATGAAGGCGTGTACGCCAGGCTCTTCGCGGAGACGGCGTCACATGACGCCGTGGCCCATCTCAAGGCGGAGCCCGGCGACGACCTGGTCCTCACGCTCGAACCCGCCATGTTCCTCCAGGGCTACGTCAGCGATGAGGACGGAAGACCGATTCCCGGCGCCCGGGTGCAGGCGGATCTGAACGATGCGAACGCGCCGTCCCCGCGCGGTCAGAGCGTCACGGATGCGCGAGGACATTACCGGCTGGGTCCGCTGTTCCGGCTGTCGCATTTCGTGACGGTCCGCGCGGCGCACTACATCGACGCGGAGCCAAGACCCCACGACCTCGGGGAGGCGGAGGAGACGCTCGACTTCACCCTTTCGCGCGCCGTCTCCGTCGAGGGCATCCTCGTCGACGAGGCGGGCCAGCCGCTCGCGGGGCGCAGGATCCTCCTCCATCCCGGTCCGGTGAGGCCCCCTGACGTGGACTTTCCCATCATGGACTTCCAGCTGGAATCCACCGAGACGGACGAAGCCGGCCGCTTCATCCTGGACTCGGACGAAGCGGGGCCCGCGTGGCTGGACGTCATCGACGAGACCTTCGTCCCCACGCGCTTCGTGGTCGAGCGCCCGTCGCGCGACGTCCGGATGGTGCTGCGCCGGGGTGCCCGCGTGTCCATCACCGTCCTGAGCACGGCGGGCGCTCCGGTGCGCGGCGCCAGGGTGACGCTGTGGAAGCAGGATGCGCGCGGCGACTCCGACCACGACGGCATCACGGATGCCCGGGGACAGGCGACGCTTCAAGGCGTGCCTCCCGGAAGCTACGTCGCCGAGGCGCGAGTCAAGAGGCAGGCCGTGGAAGTCCATGCCTCCCAACCGCTGGAGGTCCAGACCGGTGAGGCGCCGTCCGTCACGCTCCAGTTGGAGGAAGGCCGGACCCTGCGAGGCACCGTCGTGAATCCCCAGGGCCTGCCCCTGCCCGGCGTCGGCGTTTACGCGGTGCTGCTGGACGCGGACCGGCCTCGCTACCGGAGGGCCCCTTCCATGACGGACGCATCGCCTGAACGCGTCCACACGGATGCCGAAGGTCACTTCACCCTGCGCTCATTGAGCGCGGCCCGCTACCTGCTCAGCGCAAGGCTGGAGGATCATCGCGTCGACGCCGCCCTGTCGCAGGGCGTCCACGCGGGCGAAGACGAGTCCATCATCGTGGCCAGCGACACGGCGGAGGTCCGGTTGGTACTGCGGCGCATCCCACACGTGCGCGGCCGGGTGGTACCGGAGGACGGCGCGGCGCTGGAGTTCTTCGAGGTGAACGGCAGCGGGTACACGAACCCGGATGGGCGCTTCGACCAGCCGCTGCAAGAAGCCACCGGTCCCCAGTGGTTCGTGGTGCGCGCCAATGGCTACGCGACGCTGGACCGCTCCATCACGCCGGACGGAGACGGCGACGTGGACCTGGGTACGCTCACGCTGTCGCGGGGACGCAAGCTGCGGGTGTTCCTGCGCGACGCCGCGACCGGCGAGCCGTTCACCGGACGCGTGCGCGCTGACGACGGAGAGTGGGCGACCGTCGCCATCGGCTATCGGGTCCATGGGGCAGGCGCCGCGGACGGCCCGCCCTACCTGTCCGCCCTCGAAGCGCAGACGATGAAGGATGGCTCGCTGCGGCTGGATCACCTGCCCACCACCGCGTTCACGCTGGAGGTGGATACCCAGCTCCACCTGCCGGCGCGGGCAACGGTGGGCGAGGCGGAAGACAGCATCACGCTCCCGCTCGACTCCGGCGCCCGCGTGACGGGCTTCATCCGCGACGCGCAGGGGCGGCCGATAGGTGCCGACCTCACCTTCCTGCGCTCCGACGGCCTGACGCTTCAACGCAGCCCCGGTCCTGGAGAGTTCACCCTCCGGGCCATTCCCCCAGGGCACTACACGGTGAGCGCCTGGAGTGGGGATCCCTCGCTCGAAACCTTCTTTCCTTCCCGCACCGTGCAGGTCCCTGCCTCGGGTGAAGCCCGCGTCACCTTCGACGCCCTGGCCACCGGCGCCACAGTCACGCTGCGGCTGCCGCCGGACGCCGACATCGCGTTGCTGCTGCCCGGTCAGGCGCCCCTGCCCGACAGCTCCAAGCTCTTCGACCACCTGCGCTTCCAGCAGCATCCCTTCGAGGAATGGACCCGCGCGTCCGTCACGTTCCGCCGTGTTCCCGCGGGCCACTACACCGTGCTCGTGAGCACGCGCGACAAGGACCGCATCCATCGCGAGGAGCTGGACGTGCCCGCCGAAGGCACGCTGTCGCGCGACGTGAAGCCGGTGTGGAGTCCGCTCGCGCGCTGACGCACGACACAGGGTCCCGCTATCCTGCCGCGCATGGGGAATGGCGGACCCGGGGGACTGAAGCCTTGGCTGGGAGGCGCCGCGCTGGCCGCCGTCGCGCTCCTCGCGTTCCTGTGGTGGGACCCCACGGCATCGTCCTCCGCGAAGGACACGCCCACGCGCACGCCAGCGTCCGACCTGAAGCCCGTGACTCGCGCCACGCGCATCACCACACCGCCGAGCCCCGCGGGCACCGCGCGCATCACGGGCCGCGTGCTGGGCAACCGCGGTCCGGCCGTGGGCGTGCGCGTCTCCGCTTCGCGTGTGGAGCCCGGGGTCACGCTGTCGGAGCGCCCCTGCCCCTCCCCTTCCGGACAGGACGACGCGCGGGCTCCCGTGCTCAAGAGCGACGCGTGCAGCTTCGACTTCGAACGCATGCAGGGGGAGGCCCTGGAGGCCCGCGACGGCGAAGCGCCAGTGTTCGCGGAGGCCGCCACGGACGCGGAGGGCCGCTTCGTGCTGGAGGGCTTGCCCCGGGCGCATACACCCTGCGCGCCGTCGTCCGGGGAGACCTGATGGACGCCTCGGTGTCCCGGCCCATCACGTTCCAGGCGAGTGAACACCGGGACGTGTCCTGCGCATGGAGGCAGGCCACGAGCGCTCCGGCATCGTGGTGGATGGCGCGGGCCAGCCGCTCGCGGACGTCGCCATCACCGCGGAGCTCCCCGAGGACGCGCCCTCCGGGTGGACCCCCGCCGACGACGAAGGCCCCTCCGGCCTGCGCACGGGAGCGGATGGACGCTTCACCTTGCGCGGGCTCGTGCCCTCCCGCCGCTACATCCTGTGGGCCTCCCTGCGGGGCTACACCTTCCGCCCCGGGCGCTCGCAGGGAGGCGAGCCCGGCACGGAGCAGGGCGGCCTGGAGGTGGTCGCCAGCGAGGCGCCCCTCCAACTCGTGCTGGAGCGTGACGGACGCCTCCGGGGCCGCGTCGTGGGACCGGGCGGACAGGCCGTGAGCGCGTTCGAGGTGACGGGACTGCAGGGCCTCGAACGGCCCGCCGAGTCACCGGATGGGACCTTCGACCTTCCCTTCTCCGCCTCGGGCCCGGCCACCCTGACCGTGACGGCGAAAGGCTTCATGCCGCTGATGCGCGCCGTGACGCTGGTGGAGGGCGTGGACCTGGACCTGGGCGTGTTGACGCTCGACCCGGGCTGGACGCTGCGGCTCGACGTCCGCGACGCGGAGACCGGCGAAGCCCTCTCCGGGTTGGAGTACTTCCGGGCGGGCATCACCCGGCCCGGGGACTCCGACCTCGCCCGCGCGCTGGCGCGTCCCCGCGACGTCTCCGTTCGCGACGGGGTCTACACCCTGTCGCAGCTGCCACCCCCGCCCTTCACCCTGTCGCTCCAGAGCCGGAGCACGCGGCCCTTCGAGCAGCAGGTGACGGCCCGCGTGGACACGCTCACCGTGGCCCTGGACCGAGGCGCGACCGTGCGGCTCACGGTCCAGGACCGGAGCGGCAAGCCCCAGCCCGCGCACATCTCGCTGATGGAGGTGGGGAGCGCCCTCATGACCCGGTACGTGGGCCCCGCCCCCTCGGGCACCCTCACCCTCCGAGGCGTCGAACCCGGCGAATACATGCTGCGGGCCAGCAGGCCGCCCGACGCGGAGGAAGAAACCCGGTTCACGCCCCGGAAGATCCAGATTCCCGCCCGGGGTGAGGTGACCTTCACCGTGGAGCCAGGGCCGCCTGAAGTCCTGAAATGAAAACGGCGGCCTCCCCTGGGGAAGGCCGCCGCTCTCACTGCTTCGGACCGTGGACTACGGAGCGGTGGTGATGGTGCCCACCGCGACGTTGATGGCCTGCAGCGAGCCGGAAGCCGGCAGCGCATGCGCCTTGAGGACGGTCAGCGGAACCACGGCACCGGCCGGCGTCTCGGCGGTGGCCTTCACGGTCAGCGCCACGGACAGCAGCGCGCCGTTGTACGCGTGCGCCGCGGCGCCCTTCTGGTACACGCCCACGCTCAGCGTGCCGCCCTTCACACCCGACTTGAGCAGGTGGGGCGCGGCGCCGAGGTCATAGCCACCGTTGGCCACGTACTCGGAGCCCTCCACGGTGGACCAGGCCGCGGTGGCCGCATCCAGCCCCAGCGTCAGGTCCGCGCCGCGGCCAGACTGACCCGTGGGGCCCATCAGGTCCAGCACCAGCGTGTTGCCCGAGGACAGGCTGGCGTTGCGAACCAGGCGCCAGCCCGTACCCGCGGGGTCCACGTACCTCACCGAGCCGGCGACGGGCACGGTGATGACGGCGGAGTCCTTGCCCGCCGGGTTCGCCACGCTGGAGGCGGTCACGGTGTACGTGCCCGGCTTGTTGGGCGCCGTGTACCGGCCCGCGCTGGTGACGGTACCGTTGGCCGGACCGCCCTCCACGGACCAGGTCACCGCGACGACGGAGGAGCCCGTGACGTCAGCCGACAGGTCAACGGAGTTGCCCTGCTCCACGGTGGCCGTCTTCGGCGTGACGCTCACCGTCACCGCCGGGGGGACATAGGGGCCCACGGTGAGGGTGGCCGAGTCGGACTTCGTCGGGTCCGCCACGCTGGTGGCCGTCACGGTGAACGTGCCCTCGCGGCGCGGCGCGCGGTACACGCCCGTGCTGCTCACGGTGCCGTTGTCGTCACCGCCCGCCACGGACCACTGCACCGCGACGTTGTTGGTGCCGGTGACCTGCGCGGACAGGGTGAAGGCGGCATCCTGCGCCACCGTGCCCGTCTTCGGAGAGACGGTCACCGAGACCTCCGCGACGACGACGGGCTCCACCGTGATGGAGGCCGAAGCCTTCTTCGACGCATCCGCCACGCTGGTGGCCGTCACGGTGAACGTGCCCGACTTCTTCGGCGCGCGGTACACGCCCGTGCTGCTGACGTAGCCGTTCGCGTCGCCACCCTCCACGGACCACTGCACCGCCAGGTTGTTGGTGCCGGTGACCTGGGCCGTCAGCTGGACCGTGCCATCCCAGGTCGTGTTGCCCGTCGAAGGGCTCACGGACACCTTGACCTCCGCGACGACGACGGGCTCCACCGTGATGGAGGCGGAGGCCTTCTTCGCCGGGTCCGCCACGCTGGTGGCCGTCACGGTGAACGTGCCGGACTTGTCCGGCGCCGTGTAGCGGCCCGTGCTGCTGACGGTGCCGTTCTCGTCGCCACCCTCCACGGACCACTGCACCGCGGTGATGGAGGAACCGGAGACCTCCGCCGTGAAGTCCGCGACGGTCCCCTGCCCGATGGTCACCACCTCCGGCGTCACCTTCACGATGACTGTCGGAGTCTCGCCGACCTCCGCGGGCTCCACCTTGACGGTGGCCGTGTCCTTCTTCGAGGTGTCCACCGCGTTGGTGGCCACCACGGTGTACGTGCCGGTCTCGGCCGGCGCGGTGTAGATGCCCGAGCTGCTGATGGTGCCGTGGGAGTCGCCTCCCTCCACCGACCAGAGCACGCGCGGCTGCTTCGCGTCCTTCACCGAGGCGCTGAAGGCCGTCTTCTCACCGGCCTTCACCGTGACGGTCTTCGGAGTCACCGTCACCGGCCCCGCGTCGGGGTCGGTGCAGGCCGCCAGCGCTCCAATGAGGAGCGGAACAATGAGCTTCATCCACGTTTTCATGAAGGATTACCGTCCGAACTGGCTGACGAAGAGGGAGATGTCGTTGTCGTTCACGGAGCCGGCGCCATCGAGGTTCGTCATCTCGGAGCCGTTGGTGCCGTAGTCCTGCGCGAGCAGGCCCATGTCCTCTCCGTCCACGACGTTGTCGCCGTTGATGTCACCCGTGTAGACCTGGATGTCCGCCACGGCCTTCGCCGAGGGCACCACGACGCTCGCCGCGGACACGTGGCACAGGCCACGGGCCAGGGGCGCGGTGTAGACGCCGTCCGTACCGACGGTGCCGCAGACGCGGCCCTCCGCCACGGACCAGCTCACCGCCGTGTTCACCACGTTCGCCACGTTCGCCTGCAGGGCGACGGAGCCGCCCACCGGCACCACCTGCCGCGCCTCCGCGAACTCCACCGTGACGGGCAGGAGCGTGAAGGGGGTGGTCGCCTTGGACCAGTTGCCATAGGCGTCGTACGCCACCGCCTCCAGGGTGTGCTCCCCCGGCGCCAGCGGAATCGGGAACAGCGGCAGCGTGTAGGGCGCGGACGAGACCCGGCCCTTCAGCGCGCCGTCCACGTAGAACTCCACGTAGGCCACGCCCGTGTCGTCGGTGGCCTCGGCCCGCATCGCGTAGGTCTCGAACAGGCCCTCCACGCTGGCGGTGACGTGCGGTGAGCCCTGGTCCTGGGTGGTGGAGTTGCGGACCTCGAAGGTCACCACGCGCTCCGTCGTGTTGCCCTCCTTGTCCGTGGCCACCGCCTTGAACTGGTGCGGGCCGTTGGACAGGCTCTTCGTGTCGAACGCCTCCGCGTAGATGCCCTGGACGTCGCTGAACGTGGTCACCGGGGCGTCGTCCACCAGGAACGCGAGGCTGGATGCCCAGACGTTGTCGCTCACGTTGGCCGTGAGCTGCACCGTCCCGTAGCTGCCGTCGACCGCCACGGAGAGCGAGGGGGCCTGGAGGTCCGCCTGGGTGGACGTGAGCAGGGTGACGTCGTCCAGGAAGACCTGGGTGACACCGCCCGGAATCTGCGGGGCCGCCGTCTGGTCCGCGTCGAAGAACAGCTGCACCGTCTGGCCCTTGTACGCGGTCAGGTCGAAGCGGTGCTCGCGGTACTCCCCGCCGGTGTCATCCACGTTGGAGAGCGTCTTCAGCGTCGCCAGCTCGGTGCCGGCGGAGTCCCGCACCTTCGCGCTGAGGGTGTGGTGGGGCAAGCCATCGCTGAAGGAGCCGTTGTAGATGCGCAGCCAGAAGCTGAAGATGGCCGAGGTCGCGGTCGCCGGGATGGCCACGGACTGACGGACGGAGTGCCGCGCCGGACCCGCGTTGGTATAGAAGACGTACATCCGGCTGCCGGTGTGCGCGAAGGACGCGCTGGTGAGCATGCCCGTCGAGCCCGACTGCGTCGTCGCGCTCGTCCAGCTCCCGGTGGTCTCGAAGCTGGGGTTGAGCACGCGCTGGGTGGAGGTGGTGTCCACGTAGAACGTCACCGCGGGAGAGTCCCCCACGTTGCCGTCCGCGTCCGTGGCCCGGGCCACGAGCGAGTGCGCGCCGGCCGTCAGCGTGGAGAGGTTGACGGCCCGGGTGAACGACTTGACCGAGTTGCCCAGGGACACGCCGTCGACGAGGAACTCCACCGCGTTGACGAAGCCGTTGTCGGACACGTCCGCGAAGTAGCCCACGCGCGTGCCGGAGAAGACCACACTGGCGTTCACCCGGGGCGCCTCGGCGTCCGTCGCGCGGATGACGCGCAGCGAGAAGTCATCCACCTGGAAGTTGGTGGCGAGCGAGGCGTTCTCGCTGCCTTCCAGGAAGATGCGCACCGTCTGGCCCGCGTAGGCCGTCAGGTCCACGCTCTGCTGCGCGTAGCCCAGCGTCGCGTCCAGGTTGGACCACGTCCCCACCGTGCCCAGCACCGTGCCCGAGGTGTCGCGCACCTGCAGCGTCAGCGTGTCGCGCACCGCGGTGGTCGTCGTCTCGGAGGTGGTGATGCTGAGGAAGAAGGTCAGCGCGGCCCTGGTGACGCCGGCGGGGATGGTGACGTCCTGCCACAGCCGGTCGACGTGCGTCGTGCCATAGCCGTTGAGCCACGCGAAGCCCTGGCCGTTGCGAGGGCCGGAGGAGACCGGGAAGTTGATGTTCGACGGGTCATCCGTCCAGCCCAGGGTGTCCTGTTCGAAGCCCGGGTTGATCAGCAGCTGATCGAAGCTGTTGGAGACGGTGAAGCTCGCCGGAGCGGACGCGGCGGAGTTGCCGGCCGCGTCGAACGCCACCGCCACCAGCGCGTGCGTGCCGTTGGTCAGCGAGGTGGCGTCCAGCGGGACCTGGAACGGACGCGCGGAGACGTTCGCCGTCAGGGCGCCGTCGACGTAGAACTCCACGCGGGCCACGCCGACGTTGTCGTCGGCCTGCGCCTGCAGCTGGATGCCGGGCGAGCTGCCAGAGACGCTCGCGGCGACGGTGGGGGCCGTGCGGTCGTCGTAGTTCCCGGCGGTGTAGCCCACGTTGATGGCCGCGAAGGCGTTCTGCACCGCGCGGTACTCGTTGGACTGGGAGCCGAAGAGGTCCGCCGCGGCCTGGAGGCTGCTGGTGCGGGCCGACAGGTAGTTGGACGACGGGAACAGGTAGACGGTGAGCGCGCGGTACCAGATGGCCGCCGCCTTGTCGTTGCCAATGCCCCTCATGCCCGCGGGCAGGTAGGTGCTGGAGAAGTCGGTGCTGATCGCCAGCGGCTGCACGCCCTGGGACAGGAAGTAGAAGGCGCGGTTCATCGGGCCGCTGCTGAAGTGCACGTCGATGTTGCCGATACCGGGGTACCAGGCGTCCACGCTCGAGCCGTCCAGCGACGGGCGGAACATGATGCGCAGCGGGAAGGCGCTGAGCTGCTCACCCATGAGCCAGTTGCCCGCGGTGTCACCAATGGCGCTGCCGCGGCCGTTGGCCACCCAGAACTCCGTCAGGGCGCCGAAGATGTCCGAGCTGGCCTCGTTGAGGCCGCCGGACTCGCCGTCGTAGATGAGGCTGGCCGTCTGCGACGTGACGCCGTGGGACATCTCGTGGCCCGTCACGTCGAGCACGCCCATGGACTTGAAGCCGTTGGCGGCCGGGAACGAGCCGTCGCCGTAGCTCATGCAGAAGCAGCCGTCGCTCCAGAAGGCGTTGTTGTAGAGGTTGCTGGCGTGCACCCGGTTGTAGGTGGGCGTGCCCAGGCCGTCGATGCCGTCGCGGCCGAAGATCTTCTTGTAGAAGTCCCAGGTCGCCAGCAGGCCGAAGTGCGCGTCGACGGCGGCCGTCTGGCCGTTGGTGCTCAGGGTGTTGTTGGCCCCGACGATGTAGTTCTGCCCGTCGCCCCAGACGTTGTCGGCGTCCGTGTAGAGCGTCAGCGTGGGAACGACGCCGTTCTGCACGGCGGCGTGGTTGACGTCGTAGGTCCGGATGCCCTCGCCACCGGCGCGCGTGACGTCGCGCAGCTCGAACTGGCCCTGGGCGTTCTGGAAGACGTCCAGCGGGACGTCACCGCTGTACTGCGAGTGGCCGAGGCCCTTGGCGGCGGCCGTCTGGAGCGAGTCCCACTGCTTCAGCACCTCGCCCGAGTGCGCGTCGACGATGAAGTCCGTGTGCTTGACGCCGTCCTTCGCGTTCTCCAGCTCGGTGTGCACGTGGTACGCGAGCCGGTAGGCGACGACCTGCGTGTCGAAGTCCGCCGCGTTCTGCTCCGCCAGCGGCTTGCCGGGGTAGCGGTTCACGAGCCGCGTCTGGGGATAGACGACGAGCTCGCTCTTCGGCGTGACGGCGAGCTCGCCCTGGGGCGCCAGCTCCTGGGTGGCCTTCGCCGCCGCGGACTTCGCGTCCAGCGTGGGCGTCACGCGCAGGCGGATGCCCTTGCGCAGGCCGTCGGTGGTGATGCGGAGGTCCCCCCCGGACACGCCCTGGTGGGTGATGGCCATGGCGCCCCACACGGGGACGCCCTGGTACGTCTGCTCGAAGCGCGCGTGCGTCTGTCCGAAGGCGTCCGTGCTGGAGTTGGCCAGCTGGAAGTCGTCCCGCGAGCTCAGCCCGAGCTTGAGGCTCTGCGACTTGAGGTTCGCCAGCGATTGCGCCACACGCGCTGGCTCCCGGACCTGGAGCTGCATCAGCGTGGCCGGGGCGACAGGGTTGAGTTTCTCAGCCGCGAGGGATGAACCCGCCGACAGGACACCGGCGAGGAGCAGAGGCCACTGGGGCCACGGCTTGGGCATGGAATTGACTCCGCTGCATTCAGGGGAACTCCCGCCGGCGGCACCCGAAGGGGCGTGCCGCCGCCGGAAGGATCACGCGCATGGCGGAGGGTCCGGAAAGACTCAGACCTTTGCCCCCGGGCTTTCCATGTTCAGCGTAATTGTCCGCCAGTATACAGCGTCCGGTTCCCAAGGAAATGGGGGGGGGGACCCCTGAGGGCAGGAAGTGGCCACAGGAAACACGCGGAGCTACGGCGAATCCACGCCAGGTCCTGGCTGGCGCGCTCCCACTTCAGGCCAGCAGCTCCGTCAGCAGGCCCTTGGGCAGCGAGGGGTCGCCGAAGTCATCCAGCGGTCCGCCGGCCGCGTTCTTCAGGCCCACCGCGGCACCAATGGTGTTGAGCATCTTGTTGAGGTTGGGGCTGCTGTTGCCGCCCGCCGCCGTCACCGCGACGCCCTGCTTGAGATAGCCGTTGCAGCTGCCCGCCAGGATGAACGGGATGTGGCGCGCCGAGTGCGCCGGCCCGTTGCCCAGGTCGTTGAACCAGACGGACACGCCCTGGTCCACCAGCTTCTTGCCGTCCGGCAGCGTGTACGACGCCAGCCGGTCCAGGAGGTAGTTGAACGTCTGCGCGAACTGCGCGTCCACGCGCGAGTGCAGCACGTCCGAGCCCGCGATGATGCCGCCCGACGCGTCGTGCGACGCGCGCCGGTGGGAGATGTAGTGGAAGTTCTCCATCAACTGCCCCGTCGTGGGGTCGCGGTAGCGCGTGGCGCTGTCGTTGCCGTTGCCCACCTGGATGGCCACCGAGCGCGTGGTGCCGCACGCCACCGCCAGCACCGCGATGTCCATGTGCAGCCGCACCGTGGCCAGCACCTCGTCGCCGTCCGTGCTGTTGTAGCCGGGGGC
This sequence comes from Corallococcus sp. AB049A, assembly GCF_003668885.1. Taxonomy (NCBI): domain Bacteria; kingdom Pseudomonadati; phylum Myxococcota; class Myxococcia; order Myxococcales; family Myxococcaceae; genus Corallococcus; species Corallococcus sp. AB049A. The sequence continues at coordinate 23,334 of NZ_RAWL01000094.1, forward strand.
CTGCTGCTGCAGCCGCAGCTCCTCGTCCGCGCGAGCACGGCAGCTGAGCGCCACCTCCAGGTCGCGCACGTTGGACAGGTGCAGGTCCAGGCGCTGCCGGTCCGTGCTGCTCAGCTCCGGCCGCGACTGGAGCGCCTTCAGCTGGCCCGACACCAGGTCGTTGAGGCTCTTCTGGCGCACCAGCAGCTGCTCGCGCGCCTCCGGCGTGAGGCCCCCGGGGCCGCCCACCATGGTCTGGTAGGCCACCCACGGGT
>NZ_RAWL01000948.1:0-508 GCF_003668885.1 Corallococcus sp. AB049A
GCTGGGGCTGGTGGAGGGCCACGCGCGGGCGCCCGGCATCCGGCTGGAGCGCTATCTGGATGACGAGCTGGTGCCGGTGGTCTCCGCCCAGGGGCCGGCGGAGTGGCTGCGCATCCGCACCATGGACGCGCTGCGGGAGGTGCCGCTGCTTTGGCGGGAGCAGGGCTCCGGCACCCGCGCCGTCCTGGACCGGGCCCTGCGCAAGGCGGGCGTGCGCAAGGGGCCCCGGCGGGGAGACCTCCAGCTGGGAAGCACCGAGGCCATCAAGCGGGCCGTGTCGCTGGGCCTGGGCGTGGCGCTCTTGTCCCGCTGGAGCATCGACGTCGAGCTGTCCCTGGGCCGCTTCCAGGTGCTGCCCGTGCCGGGGCTGCGCATCCCGCGCGCGTTCTCCTGGGCCCTGCCCGTGGATGCGCCGGCCGGAGCCGCGGGCCGCTTCCTGCGCCATGCCCGCGCCGCGCCGCCGGTGCTCCTGCCCTGAGCCCGCGACTCACGCCGCCCACCCCAGCAG
>NZ_RAWL01000949.1:0-508 GCF_003668885.1 Corallococcus sp. AB049A
GTTCTTTTCCGGTAATTCCTTGCTGAATCACTTCAGACGGTTCACTGGAGAAGCCCATCAATACAATACGTGCCGCTGGAGAAGCCAGCGTTACGGCCTCTTTCAGGATAGAAGGATGACAAGCCGCATCGATAATTAATGTCGGCTTTATGCCTTTTTCAGCGAAAATCTCGCCAAGCGGTGTCTGGCTGTTATTAATCGCCCAGTCAGCCCCGCTCTCTTTCGCTTTTTCCAGTCGTTCATCAATGCGATCGGCAACAATCACATTTTTAACGTTATAGACGCCTTTTAATACCTGAACGTTCGTCAGGCCGATTGGACCGGCACCGTAAACCAGAACGGTATCATTTTCAGTCGGTTGACCATGACCGGTAACGTTAGCCGCAATGGTAAAAGGTTCGATCATCACCGCATATTGATCGGCCACTGCTTCAGGAATTTTCCACGCATTTTTTGCCGGCACCACGGCATATTCACTGAAACCACCGTCAGCGTGCACACCTAATAC
>NZ_RAWL01000950.1:0-507 GCF_003668885.1 Corallococcus sp. AB049A
GCTGTACGCGGGCCGGCCGGTGGTGATCATGCGCGGGCGCAGCGAAGTGGGCTACTTCCTGCCGGCGCGCTGCTGGCGCCAGCGTGACGATGATCCGCTGGCGGCCGCGGCCGCCGACCAGCTGCTGGATGCCGCCGGGTTCCAGGCCGAAGACATCCAGCAGGTGGAGCAGGAATTCAACGCGATGCGCCAGCGCACGGTGCTGCATTCACGGCGCTGAGCCCTCTGTTACGCCGCCGCCCCACGCTCACTGGTGATGCGTGCACCTTCGCGCATCACCAGGGTCACCGGGGTCTTTTCCACCACCTCCAGCAATCGCTGCCACTGCGCATCGCTCAGCTCGGCACTGGCATGCAGCACGCGGTGCACGTGGAGGCGCCCGTCCTCATCACGTTCCGAGCGCAGCTCGGCATGGAACTCGCCCAGGTCCCAGCCCTTGCGCTGCGCGTACATGCGCAGGGTGATGGCGGTGCACGCCGCCAGCGAGGCCAGGTACAGGTCGAACGG
>NZ_RAWL01000951.1:0-507 GCF_003668885.1 Corallococcus sp. AB049A
CCGATGACCTGATCAAGAACACCGCCATCCGCGAGATCGAGCGCACCTTCACCTGCAACGTGGCCATCGGCCATCGCGTGTGGCAGCCGCTGGTGGGCACCACGCCGCCGCGCGAGCTGCAGCCGTTTCGCGAGATCAAGGGCGCGACCCACACTGCCGTGTCCACGCCGGGCGATCTGCTGTACCACATCCGCGCACGCACCATGGACCTGATCGTGGCGTTCGAGCGCAACCTGCTGATGGCGTTCGGCGATGCGGTGGAAGCAGTCGATGACGTGGCCGGCTTCCGCTATTTCGATGGCCGCGACCTGCTCGACTTCGTCGACGGCACCGCCAATCCGGAAGGACTGTCGCTGCCCGAAGCCACGATTGTTGGTGACGAGGATCCGGACCACGCAGGTGGCAGCTACGTGGTGGTGCAGAAGTACCTGCACAACCTCGATGCGTGGCGCGCGCAGAAGACCGAGGCGCAGGAGGCGATCATCGGCCGCACCAAGCACGACCTGT
>NZ_RAWL01000952.1:0-506 GCF_003668885.1 Corallococcus sp. AB049A
CAGTGGTTCAACGACGCCAAGGGCTTCGGCTTCATCACCCCGGAAAGCGGCCCGGACCTGTTCGTGCACTTCCGCGCGATCCAGGGCACCGGCTTCAAGACCCTGCAGGAAGGCCAGAAGGTTACCTTCATCGCCGTCCAGGGTCAGAAGGGCATGCAGGCTGACCAGGTGCAGGCGGTCTAATCCGTCTGCTACCGTTGGGTAGCCAGAACGCCGGAAGCGAAAGCTTCCGGCGTTTTTTATTGCCCGCCGTTTTTTTGTAGAGTCGAGCCATGCTGGACTGCGCCCAAAGACAGTCGAGCATGGCTCGACTCTACAAAGGACATGCAGCCGGCGCGGTACGATGCGCGTCTCCCCAAGGGATCACCCCCATGCGCATCGTCCACCACCTGGAAAACTCCCGTTCTCTGCGCGTGCTGTGGATGCTGGAGGAGCTGGGGTTGGACTACGAACTGCGCCGCTATCCGCGCGATCCGAAGACGCTGCTGGCGCCGCCGGAACTGCGC
>NZ_RAWL01000953.1:0-506 GCF_003668885.1 Corallococcus sp. AB049A
CGACGCACCCGCTCGTGCGCAAGCTCGCGCTACTGGAAACCGTGACCGGCAACGAAGCCGATCGCGCCGCTTTTGAGGATCGCCTGCACGTGCTGTTCGACCAGGCCCTACTGGCTGAGGGCGGCGCGTTGGCCGACCCGGCGGCGTACGTGCAGCGCGTGAACCGCCTGCTGGCCTGACGACCCGCGTGACGCTCAAGCGATGCTTTCCGCCTGTGGTCGACGCGCACGCGCGCGTGCTGATCCTGGGCAGCCTGCCCGGCGAAGCATCGCTTGCGCAGTCGCAGTACTACGCCTACAAGCACAACCAGTTCTGGCGCCTGGCCGGTGCGGTCATCGGCCAGGCGATCGTGGAAGGCCGCGAGGATGTTGTTGCGGGTCGCCTGCTCGTTCTTCAGCACGATCACCTGCGAGGACGGGAAGCCGAACTGCCCGGTCAGGGTATCGGCCACCGCCTGCGCGTCGTGGCTGGCGTACTCCAGCTTCGGCCACTTGGCATAGTTGTCG
>NZ_RAWL01000954.1:0-503 GCF_003668885.1 Corallococcus sp. AB049A
GGCGACAAACGGCGCGGGCTATCGACAGGAGTGGGGGTCATGTATGCTACGAGGCTTTCGAACAGTCACGTCTAAGTAGCGCCATGCACGAGCAATATCAGCCACTCGAGATCGAAACCCAGGCCCAGAACTACTGGAAAGAACACCAGTCCTTCCTCGTCAGGGAGCTACCCGACAAGGAGAAGTTCTACTGCCTGTCGATGTTCCCGTATCCGAGCGGCAAGCTGCACATGGGCCACGTGCGCAACTACACCATCGGCGACGTGATCAGCCGCTACCACCGCATGCAGGGCCGCAACGTGCTGCAGCCGATGGGCTGGGACGCGTTCGGCCTGCCGGCGGAAAACGCTGCGATCAAGAACAAGACCGCGCCGGCGGCGTGGACCTACAAGAACATCGATCACATGCGCAGCCAGCTGAAGTCGCTGGGCTATGCCATCGACTGGTCGCGCGAGTTCGCCACCTGCCGTCCGGACTATTACGTCCACGAGCAGCGCATGTTC
>NZ_RAWL01000955.1:0-501 GCF_003668885.1 Corallococcus sp. AB049A
CTTCCGGTGAGCTGGGGAAGGTGGTCACCCCGGTCTCCAGCTCGAAGCCGTAGGAGAGATCGTGTCGCAGTGCCTGCTCGCCAAGCACGCGCCATGCCGGATCACCACTGAGCTGCGACAGCCTCAGCAGGAACAGCGCCACGCCGGCCTGGCCGTAACCCATGCCGATGCGGACGCCACCTTCGTCCTGCCAGTAGGCACCCCGCTCTCCGTGGTGGACGGTGTCTGCAAGCCGCCGCGCCAGCGACAGCGCCCTGTCGAGATGCCCGGGCAGGCCGGTCGCGTGATGCATGGCCAGGTGCGCCATTCCGATACCCGCCATGCCGTGATAGAGCGAGTGATGCGCATGCAACAGGTCACTGCCGTCAGCGCTGTCGAGCAGGCTGCGGGCCAGTTCCACCTCGCCACGCAGCAGCGCCGACCAGGCGATGCCGGCAAGGCCGGTGAGGAACCCCGGCGGTAACGATGTGCGATCCAGGGCCTGCAGCTCCTGCGCATAGC
>NZ_RAWL01000956.1:0-501 GCF_003668885.1 Corallococcus sp. AB049A
GAGGCGGGCGGGCGCACGGCGGCGGCGGCCATCCGGGCGATGCGGGCCATGAAGGTGGGGTCGCACGGCTTCACTTCGTAGTCGTCCGCGCCCAGCTCGAAGCACACGTGGCGGGTGAACTGGTCCTCCACGCCGCTGAGCATGATGACCTTGCAGTCGCGGGTGGTGGGGTCCCGCTTCAGCTGGGCGAGGAGGTCCCGGCCGTCCTGGTTCTGGTTGATGTCCAGGATGATGACCGCGGGCCGGTGCTTGCGGGCCAGCTCCAGCACATGTTCGGAGGTGGTGTCGGACACGCAGACGAGGCCGGAGCGCTTGGCCTCCCGGGCGAGTGCGGACACGACGAGGGGCTCATCATCCGAGATGAGGACAGTGGGAGCAGTCATGGTCCTCTGTGGGGGAACAGGGGCGGATCAACGTGCAACACCTTGGAACTACAGGAAGGCCCGGATGTTGTGAAGAGGGTGAACATTGTCCCGTCCTGAAGGGTAGGTAGGACAACAG
>NZ_RAWL01000957.1:0-493 GCF_003668885.1 Corallococcus sp. AB049A
AGCATCGGTAGGACGGTGCCTGGCGCGGCCACCCCGGGGACCGGCAACACGGTGGGGGCGCCCGGGGCGACGACCGCCACGGTGCCCTCGGCGCCGACGCTGCCTTCGGCGGCCCCGCCGACGTTCAGCGGCACGTTCGGGCCCACGGCTCCGGCGGATCCGCCGGCGGTGGTGGCGGGTGTGCAGCCGGGCGTCACCGGCACGGTGGGGCAGGGGACCTTCGCCACGCCGCCGACGGTGGGGGGCGTGTCCGTGGGTGGCTTCACCACGCCGCAGCTGTCCGCGCCCGACTTCAACAACTTCGTGGGCACCAGCCAGGTCAGCCCGGGCCTCATCGCCACGGTGCCGCCGCTGTCGCAGTCCCCGGGCACGCCGTCGGCGCCCATCCTGGGCACGCCCGCGCCGCTCAACACGGCGGCTCCCACGCCGCTGGTGAGCACGCCCGCGCCGCTCAATGCGTCGCCGGGCACCGCGCTGCCGGCCACGCCAGCCC
>NZ_RAWL01000095.1:0-23583 GCF_003668885.1 Corallococcus sp. AB049A
ATCCGGTGGTGGGCCTGCCCGTGGCCTACGCGGCGCTGGAGAAGCAGCTGAAGCCAGGCACGAACGTGGACTGGTTCCAGGTGCTCCTGCTGGGGGCACGGCGGGCGCCGGAGCTGGCGGAGGCCATCGACAGAGGTGACCTGGAAGCGCTGCGGCTGTGCATGAAGGTCTGCGAATCCTCCGCGGGCCTGGATGAACCCCTGGTGCGCTCCGGCAAGCCGGGGCTCCTGTATTGCGGCGCGATGGACCCGTATCACGGCTCCATGAAGGCCGTGGCCCAGAGGGCCGGCGCGGCGTTCGCGACCATCGAACACGCCGACCACGGAGGAGCGTGGGCGAAGGCATCCAAGGTGCTTCCCCACGTCCTGCCGTTTCTCGCGTCCGTGACGCGGTCCTGATCAGTTCGAGGACTGGATGGCGATCACCCGGACGTCGGCGTCCTTGCCGTTGAGCCAGGCTTCGCCCCGGCCGAACATCACGCCGTCGGCGTTGACGAAGAGGTCCTCGTAGCGCTGCCGGGTGATGACGTTTGCGATGGCCGGTGTGACGATGACGTCGTAGTGCCGCACGAACGCCGCGGCGTCGGGCAGCTTCACCTGCCTGCCGCCCACGGTCGCGGCGAAGGGATACGCCACCAGCGCGCCCACGGCCTTCGCGTCGTGCGCGGCCACGGCCTTCTGGAACGCGGCGAAGGCCGCTTCGTACTTCGCGGGCTCGCCGAGGATGTCCTGGATGCGGGTGTTGACCGGCGCGTTCTCATCAACATGCGGGCGATCATTCGCGCGCACGAGGACAAGGGCGGCAGGCCGCGTGGGTTTCGTCTGCATGAGCTCCCCCCGCCAGGACAGACTGCGTGCTCCTGGCAAAGACAGACTCTACAAAGCCGGATTTGTCTCAGCGCATTCCCTGGACCAGCGTCCATAGCTGACGTCTCGCGGCTGACTGCGGGACACGCCGGAATAGTGCATCGCGGACAAAGCGTGCGACTCCGGTCTCCCATTGGGCCACACGTCCCACCTGATGTGAGCGCACGACCAGCGCGTTGGCACGTTTCACCCGGCGGGATTCGTATGCGCGCAGTGCGTCCTCCACGCTGCCAGGCGCCGCGAGACATTCTCCCAGCACCACGCCGTCCTCGATGGCCTGACAGCCGCCCTGCCCCAGGTTCGGGGTCATGGGATGCGCGGCGTCCCCCAGCAGCGTCACCCGTCCCCGGCTCCAATGCGGCACCGGCGGGCGGTCGTGGATGTCCGTGCGCAGGACGCGCTCGGGCGGCGTCGCGGCGAGCAACTGCGTGATGGGGGCGTGCCATCCGGCGAAGCGCTCCTGGAGGATGGCGAGCGTCTGTCCCGGCGCATCCTCCGCGCCCGCGGGCGCATTCAGCGTGGCGTACCAGTACACCTCGCCATGGCCGATGGGCACGATGCCGAAGCGGGCACCGGGCCCCCACGTCTCCGTGAAGTGGCCCGGTTGAACCAGGTCAGCGCCCACGCAGACACCGCGCCAGCTCGTGTAACCGGAGTAGCGCGTGGGCTGCGCGCCCAGGAGGCCGCTTCGCACGGCGGAGCGCAGGCCATCCGCGCCCACCAGGACGTCGCCGGTGACGGTCTCTCCCGTGGACAGCGTCACCGTGACGCGGGCGCCGTCATCCTGGAAGCCCGTCACGCTGACGCCCAGCCGCACGGCCTCCTCAGGGCCCGCGTGAGCGCGCAGCACGGCCTGGAGGCGCGCGCGGTGCACGGACACCATCGGGATTCCCAGCTCGTCCTGGAGCGAGCCCACGTCGACGGCGGTGATGCGGGCTCCCTTCGAGTCGAGGATGAGGGTCTGCTCGGCGCGGTGCCCCTCCGCGACCACCGCGTCACACAGGCCGATGCGGCGCAGGGCGACGGCCGCGTTCATCTGCACGATGAGGCCCGCGCCCACGGGCCGCAGGGCTTCGGCGCGCTCGAACACGGTGGCTCGAATGCCCGCGCGCTGGAGGGCACAGGCCAGGGTCAGGCCCCCGATGCCTGCTCCAGCGATGAGGACGTGGCGGGTGGATGCGGACGACATGGCGGCCTCCGGACCTGCCGGCGCCACGGGTCAACCGAACCAGCGGCCGGCGTCTGGAGCAAAGACTCGCACGCGTTCGAGCAGCGACGCCGGCAGACGGGCCTGGAGCGTCGCGTGGACCTGCGCGGGGCTGTAAGCCTGACTGAAGTGCATCAGGACCAGGGCCTCGTTCTGGAAGCGGTCCGCCATGGAGGCGATCTCCTCCAGGTGGATGTGGGCGCGCTCCTGCGCGTCGCGCACGGTGCGCTCCGCGTCAATGAACGTGCACTCGAGGATGAGCACGCGGCTGTCGAACAGGGACGGCTGGCGCTCCAGCACGTTGGAGAGGGTGTCCGTGCAGTAGGCCAGCTCCAGGCGTTCGACTTCATCGAACAGGGGCTCGCCCGCCTGACGGCGGCGCCCGATTTCGGCGGGAGGCAGCTCGCGGAACTCGGGCTTGAGCTTCGTGACGCGGCGGAGGAACTGGTAGCCCAGCGACGGCACGGGATGGTGCGTGCGGAACGCGCGGACCCACAGGTCCTGCTGCACCTTCACGGTGTCACCCGGGCGCAGCGGGACGGTGCGGACATCGGACTTCATCCGGTGCAACCGGCCCAGGGCCGCGAGCGCCTCCTGCACGGGCGCTTCAATCTCCGCCGGCAGGTAGATGAACGGCGCCCCCTTCCCCACGAGCGCGCGGATGCCCAGCAGCGAGCCCAGCGCGCTCGCATGGTCCGCGTGGCCGTGGCTGAGGAAGATGCGGTCGGTGGTGGCGAAGGAGCGGATGGGGATGCCCGCGTCGAGCAGCACCCCCAATTCCGGCACCAGGAGCGACGTGTACACGCCGCCCACGGACACACCGCGCACGGTATAGGGTCCCGCCTGCACCTCGGTCAGCATGAGGGAAAGCTTATGCGGACTTCGGAAGGAAGGCGCCCGTGCGGTTGAGTCGAGGATGGGTGTGGCTTCCCGCGTTCACGGTGCTCTTGCAGGCATGCGGAGGCGCGCGCAGGCCGAGCCAGTACGAGTTCGACAGCGCGACGGCCGGCTGCAGGACAAATCCCGCCTCCTGTGCCCAGGCCGCAGGAGAGGAGGCGGTGCTTCCCAGGGCCGTGCGGACTTTCGCGACGGCGGGAAGCTCCGTCGTGGCGGCCGTGAAGATCCTGGATGCCGCGCTGAAGCAGCAGGTGACAGAAGCGCTGGAGGAGTGCGCGGACAAGGCACGAGCAGAGGTCATTCTCGCGAACTTCGGGACCCGGAGCCCGACGCCCCGGGAGTGCGACGAACAGGTCCGCGGCGCCCAGGGCAGGACCATTACCCGCGCCATGAAGCTCGGGAATGAGATGCACCGTGTCGCCTTGCAGTGCGCGGAGGAGAAGCTGAACCAGCTCCGCCCGAGGGGCTTCAGTCTGGAGCCCACGTATCTCTATAACCTGGACAGTGCGAAGACGACTTGGTTGTCACCCGCCGAAGTGGCTCGCATCCGGCAGCGTGGCAGCCTGGGAGAACTGAAAGGGTCTCTCCTTCCCGATGTGGTGCTTCACACGGGGGACCCGGCGCAGGTTCAGGCCGTTTATGACTTCAAGTTCCCGTGTGCCGACGTTACACGTCCAGCCGAATGGAGGGACTACCCTTCAGGACACTCCTATTCCGGCAGCAACCAAGGCGCCATGTATCGCAAGGCATTCAAAGTGGACAGGCCGGTCATGATCCAGCCATGGCTCGGAGCAGGTTTCTGACAATGACATCCCCAAGATTGCAGATCATGCGTAGAAACAGAGCCGTCACTCAGGTGAACGTGAGCATTTGCTTCTATCTCCCCAAGCCCACGGCAGATGTCGCACAAGCCATCTCCCTGTCTCTTCAACGCTTCGTCGATGCTATCGGCATCCATGCACTCAACTATTACTTTGGGGAGGACGGCGAGCCTCGGGAGCTGGACGATGCCGCGTGGGCAACCATTCGAACGAAGCTTCATCACCCAGTCGCGCCCTCCGTCATTCTCTTCACGGATGCGCCCTACCCCGAGAAGATTGAGTTCGAGTACCGGGGCAAGGACATCCATGCAGCCATCCACCGTCGCGATCCAGGGCCTGTGTGCGCGGTCCGATTCATCGTGCCCCTGTCCTGGATGAACACCCACGGGCCCGACGGCGTCCGGAAGCTGGCTTTGGCCCTGGCGGCCCCGCTGCCCTTCAGCTCCGGGCACGCGGGCCTGGCCGTCACCGGCTTCCTCGGGGTGGGCTCTGTCACGTCAGAGGTGGTGCCCCAATTGGTCCAGCACCCCGGTGTCGACCTCATGGAGCTGGATCTGGTCTCCTGCGAGATCGGCACCCGCCTACGCGTCCCGCACTGGATGACGTTCATCGGCGAGCCTTCGCTGAGCGCCATGAGCGGCGTGGACTTCCTGCGCTCCCAGCTCCACGCGCCAGGCACCACCGTGGAAGCGCTCGACGCATCCCGTGCCGTCGTCACGCTGGGCCCCGAACCGCTCGCTGGCGGTCCGGACCAGCCGCTTCCGGCCTACCGGGAGCTGGCCCGCGTCCTGGAGCCCTGGGCCTTCCACGCCACCTGGAACCCCGCGGACTTCCCCAAGGAAGACTTCTTGCCGTGGGACCGCCGGTTCCTCGACTGAACCGGCAGCCCCTCCCCGCGCTTCAGTTCTTCGCGCGCTCGTACTGGTGCGGCCACAGCACGTCCGAGCGCAGCTCCTTCGCGGCGCGCAGCGGCCAGTACGGATCCCTCAACAGCTCGCGCGCCAGGAAGACGACGTCCGCCTGCCCCGTGGCCAGGATGTGCTCGGCCTGGTACGCGGAGCGGATCATCCCCACCGCGCCTGTCAGCAGGCCCGCCTCCTTGCGCACCTGCTCCGCCAGCTGCGTCTGGTAGCCCGGCCCCACCGGGATCTTCGCGTACGGCACCACGCCGCCGGACGAACAATCCAGCAGGTCCACGCCCTCCTTCGCCACCAGCTTCGCCAGCGCCACGGAGTCCTCCGGCGTCCAGCCTCCCTCCACCCAGTCCGTCGCGGAGATGCGCATGAAGAGCGGCAGCGACTCCGGCCACTTCGCCCGCACCGCGCGCGTCACCTCCAGCGCGAAGCGCGTCCGGTTCTCGAACGTGCCGCCGTACCGGTCCGTCCGCTTGTTCGACAGCGGCGACAGGAACTCGTGCAGCAGGTAGCCGTGCGCCGCGTGCAGCTCGATGACCTGGAACCCCGCCGCCTTCGCCCGCACCGCCGCGTCCGCGAACGCCTTCACGATGCGCTGGATGCCCGCCTCGTCCAGCGCGGCGGGGACCGGGTAGCCCTCGTCAAAGGCCTCCGTCGTGGGCCCCAGCACCTGCCAGCCGCCGTGCTCCGGATCCACGCGCTTGCCCGCGTCCCAGGGCCGGGGCGTGGAGGCCTTGCGCCCCGCGTGCGCCAGCTGCACGCCCGACGCGGCGCCGTTCTGGTGCATGAAGCGGTTGATGCGCGCCAGCTGCTCCACGTGCGCGTCCTTCCACAGCCCCAGGTCCTGCGGCGAGATGCGGCCCTCCGGCTCCACCGCCGTGGCCTCCGTCACCACCAGCCCCGCGCCCCCCACCGCGCGGCTGCCCAGGTGCACCACGTGCCACTCGTTCGCGAAGCCGTCGTCGCTCGAGTACTGGCACATGGGCGAGACCACCACGCGGTTGCGCAGGGTGATGTCGCGCAGCTTCAAGGGGGAGAACAGCTTGCTGCTCATGTCGGGTCCTTTCGGGGAAGCGAGGGGGTCTGCTCCGGCAGCACCAGCGCCGTGCGCACCTGGGCCGTGCTTTTGCCCAGCCAGTGCCGGCGGTGGTTCTCCTGCGTCGTGAGGCTGCGCGTCTCCATGCGGTCCACGTAGAGCGTGCCGTCCAGGTGATCCAGCTCGTGCTGGAGGATGCGCGCGTACCAGCCGCGCGCGGACACCGTCACCGGCTGCCCGTTCTCATCCAGCGCCTCCACGCGCACGCCGCGCGCCCGGGCCACCAGCGCCGCCAGGCCGTTCACGCTCAGGCAGCCCTCGTGGAACTCCATGGGCGTGGGGTCCTCCACCACCAGCTTCGGGTTGATGAGGACGTGGAAGGCCACCGGCGCCCGCTCGCGCAGCGCCAGGTCCGCGGGCGACGCGCCGGCCTGGTACTCGGCGCGGTCTTCAATCACCACCAGCCGCAGGCCCACGCCCACCTGGGGCGCCGCGAGCCCCACGCCGGGCGCGTCCCGCATCGTGTCGCGCATCCACTGGATGAGCCGCCGCGTGTCCTCGCTACGGATTTCTTCCGGGGTGAGCTCCCGCGCGCGCTGGCGCAGCACCGGCTCCCCCGCCTGGACGATCTTGAGCACCATGGTGGCCCCACCGTAACAACCGCTCTCCCGCCGCGCCGCATCGCCGTGGGACCGGCATGGGCCCGGCCGGCCGGTTCCCCACGGAGAGGGCAGCCCCTGGCGTGGAGGGGTGCCACTGACGGTAGGCTGTGTCGCAACATGGCTCGCCGCAAGAAGGCCGACGAAACCACCGCGCGCGTGCGCAACCTGCTCGCCCTCGACGCCGCGGGCATCATGCGCCGCCTGGCCGCACGCCGGGACGAGATGTTCCTCCTCTTCTCCCGCCTGCGCAGCCGCGGCCCGCTGGTGGAGACGGTGGCCTCGCGCTACGCGGACGGCGCCTTCGCCCAGCTCATCCACCTGACCGAGCAGGAGCAGGCCGTGGTGGACCACTTCTACGGACGCCTGGACGAGCTGCGCTGGTACTTCACGTACACGGAGGACATGCCCGGCACCGCGCAGCAGACCTTCAGCGCGCTGCACCGCCGCCTGGAGGAGAGCTACCGCCTGTTCGTGGAGACCCTGGGCCTGCCCGTCCAACCCGACGGCGTGCGCGTGGTGAACGCGGAGGCCGTGCGCCAAGAGGACACGGGCTCGGAGGCCACGCCCGTGGCGCTCGCCCCGCTGCCCCGCCGGGGCCGCGCGCCGCCGGCCTGAGCCTAGGCCGCGGAGGCCTCGGCGCGAGCGTCCGCGGCGGACATCCCGGGCGCCGCTGCCTTCACCAGCCGCTTCATGGACGCCTTGCCCACGACGACGTCCACCATCTTCCGCGCCCGCGTCCAGACGCTCTCCTGCACGTAGGGGATGCCGTACTTCTCGCAGAGGGCGCGCACGTGCGGCTGCGCCTCGCGGTACTTCAGCATCGGCAGGTCCGGCCAGAGGTGGTGCTCAATCTGGTAGTTCAGCCACAGGTGGGCGTAGTCGTTGAGGTCGCCGCCCGTGCGGTAGTTCGCGCTGCCCACCACCTGCTGCACCATGCGCTCCGCCTTGTTCGCGGGCGCGGAGTCGAAGCGGTACAGGTCCTCGCCGGTGTGGTTGGGCCCCACGACGAAGAAGGTGTGCAGGTTGGTGACGACGTCCGCCAGCACGGAGTTGCAGAACACGCTGAACGCCGCCCACGGTGACACCAGCAGGAACGCCGCGGGGTAGAGCCCGAAGAAGACGGTCGCGTACGGCAGGTAGCAGCGCGTGAAGAGCTCCCACAGCTCCGCGCGCGTCAGCGCCCCACCCTCGCGCCGGCCCTTGCGGCGCAGCGAGCCCAGCGTCTCCGGCGCGTAGTAGCTCGCGCGCCAGGTGACGGCCAGCAGCGCCAGCTGCACGTAGCGCAGGGACAGCGGCCGGCCGTTGTCGCGCAGCGAGCCCTCCGCGTTGCGCTCCAGCAGGTCCGGATCCGCGTCCTCGCCGGTGTGCGAGTGGTGCAGCACGTTGTGCTCGAAGACCCACGCCTCCGGCAGCATCCAGTCCAGCCAGTCCACGAACCGGCGCTTCCCCTTCGCGAAGCCCTTGCTGGTGCGCGACGCGGGCATGCCCGGCACGCGGTCATACCCGCGGTGCCCCACGTGGTGCATGAGCAGCCAGCGCGTGGAGCGGCCCAGGCCCAGCGCCACCGCGGAGAGCGGGTTGGGGGCAATCCACGCCGTGGCCACGCCCAGCACCGACGCGGCCTTGCCCCAGCGCTCCATCTTGCGCAGGTGCGCCGCGTCCGCCTCGCCCAGGTTGGCGTCCAGCCGGGCGCGCAGCTCCTTCAGCTCCCGGTAGAAGCCCTCCACGTCCACGGAAGCCAGGTCGAAGTCGGGGGTGGCGCGGGACATGCGAAGGGACTCCTCGGGAGCAGGACGGGGACAACGGCCAATGAGGGCCGCACCGTAGCCTCCACCCGCCCTGACGCAAAGCGTCCCGTCCCGCTCACCCGCCCGCCGGGCGGCGGGGCAGCACCAGCTTCGCGACGAGCACCTGCACCACTTCGCCCTTCTGGTTCTTCGTCTCGCTGCGCACGGTGGCCATGCCCCGGTCCGGCCGCGTGCGCGAGGGCGTCACCTCCAGCACTTCGCTCTCCACGTGCAGTACGTCCCCCGGGCGCGTGGGCCTGGGCCAGCGGAGGTCCCCGCCCGCGCCCACGATGCCGCCCTTGAAGGGCAGGCCACTCTGGACGTTGAGCTTCATGGTGAGGGCCGCCGTGTGCCAGCCGCTGGCCGCCAGTCCCTCGAACAGCGTGTCCTTCGCCGCGGCGTCGTCCAGGTGGAAGCCCTGCGGATCAAACTCGCGCGCGAAGGCGACGATCTGCGCCGCATCCAGCGTGTGCGTGCCGCTGATGAACTTCTGCCCCACCGACAGGTCGTCCAGGAACAACGCCTGCCGCCCACCCCCCTCTTGCGTCGAAGCCATGCCCGCGTCCCTCCGGAATGGATGCATATCCAGATGATGAGCATAATGCATCCGCGCGGGGCGGTTCTACCGTTGGGTGGCGCAGGCCGCTGGACGCCGAACGTTGAACATCACGCGCCCGCGCCGTCCGACCGCTGCCGGAACGACCAGGACCCGGGGTCCGTGGAGTATGAGCAGTGCGTGCCTCTCTCCTGCTTCCGCCGTCACCTGTCCGTCCTCGCCATGGCCCTGACGGGCCTGTGGGCCCCCATGGCCCATGCCGGCGAGGACACGCCCGTGTCGCCCGCCCTCCCACGCTCCCAGGTGGCGGAGGTGACGGTGGAGGGCGCGAACAAGACGCGGTCCTCCACCGTGCGCGCGTTCGGTCAGGTGGACGTGGGCGACGAGGTGGACCTCGACGAACTGGAGAAGGTGGAGCGGCGGCTGTTGGCCACGGGCCTCTTCCAGGAGGCCCGTGTGAGCACGGAGGCCCTGCCCGACGGACGCGTGCGGGTGGTGCTGCGGGTGAAGGACAAGGCGTCGTGGGTGGTGGCCCCCACGGTGGCGCTGTCCTCCGCGAACACCGGCGGCGGGCTGCTCTACGCGGAGAACAACCTGGGCGGCCGCGCGAAGAAGTTCGCCGTCGCGGCGCAGGTGAGCACCGGCGAGAGCGGCCTGTACGTGGGCTTCCTGGATCCGGTCCTCTTCGGCCTGCCGCAGCTCAAGTTCAGCCTGGAGGGCCAGCTCAAGAGCGACCGCGTGGACGAGTACAGCATGGACGCCAGCGAGGACGACCCGGAGGTCCTCCGGCGCACGCGCTTCAACTCCGCGACCCTCAGCAGTGAGCTGGGCTTCATCCTCTTCGAGCGCGTGCGCGCGGCGGCGAAGTACCGCGTGGGCAGCATCGACGCGAAGTCACCGGACCCGGAGAAGCCGGTGACGACTCCACCGTTCGGCCTCGGCCCCGCCATGCGGGACGCGTCGCTGCGCCTCATGGTGGGCCTGGACTCGCGCCAGACGCTGCACGCGGTGACGGAGGGGCTCAACCTGGAGGCCTCCTACGAGGTGTCCAGTCCGGGCGTGTGGAGCGAGTTCGACTACCGCAAGTTCGGCCTCCTCTACCGCCACGGCATCCGCTTCTTCGAGGAGAACAACCTGGTGCTGCGTGGAGAGCTGGTGCTGGGCCGGGACCTGCCCTTCCACCAGGAGCTGGTGATGGGCGGCAACACGCTGCGCGGCTTCCAGTACCGGCAGTTCCGCGGCGACAGCCGGCTCACCTTCACGGCCGAGTACCACTTCCCCCTCTTCAAGGTGAAGTCGCTGGCCTTCCGGGGCGTGGCCTTCTCCGACACGGGCGCCATCGCGTGGTGGGACGTGGCCGAGGACAGGCTCCTGCGCGACGCCAACGGACGCGTCATCCGCAACTATCTGCCGGAGACCGTGACGGGCCAGAACCCCGTCACCGTGGCCCAGGGCGTGGGCGGAGGCCTGCGGCTGTATCTCAACAACGTCGTGCTGCCCCTCCTGGGCGTGGACGTCGCCTACGCCGTCAACTCCGGCCAGGTGCGCTTCTACCTCGTGGCCGGAGTCACGCCCTCCTGAGGCGGTCCGCTACCCCGCGCGGGCAGCGCTCGCGTCCGCTTCCGGCGCAGGATCCGGAGGCAGCACCACGCCGGGCCACGCCTCCGGCGGCAGGTCCAGGCGGAACGGCGGCGACTCACCGCGCACCGTCCACCACAGCGCCTTGTCCGCGCACAGCGCCTGGGCGATGCGGCCGGACGTCGTGCGGACGCGCTCCACGACGGCCTGGTGCTCCTCCGGCGTCTGCGCCTCCAGCATCGCGACGACGTTGTCCCAGACGCGCTGCCGCCAGACGATGAGCATCTGCATCACCGCCCGCTCCACCACCGGACGGCTGAAGGGCACGCGCAAGAGCAGCCGCGTGGACGTGCAGTTGTAGCGCTCCGCGAGCAGGTCCACGCACTCCGGGATGCACGAGCGGAGGATCTCGTTCACGTGGAAGTAGTCGTGCCGGTAGCGCGCCATGCGGCGCGGATCCACCGCCGGAGACTGGTGCGCGATGTTGTCGTAGACGACCATTCCCAGGTCGTGGTTGATGTGGGCGCTCACGCCCAGCAGCGCGTCCTGATAGGGCTGCGTGAGGCGCTGGGCGGGGTAATGCGTCGCGAAGCGCCACGCCGCGGTGGGCAGCGGCAGGTTCTTCAGCGAGTCGCGCACCGCGATGAGCGCCTCCTCCGCGAAGCGGCCTGTCAGGTGCGAAAGCCACTCGGGCTCGAGAAAGCCGCCCGCGTCCTCCCGGCTCAGCAGGTGGACGACCTTGCGCGTGACGATGGCGTAGATGTCCAGGAAGATGGCGCGCGAGTCGTTGCGCGCGTTCAGCCGGGCGAGGATCTTCTCCAGACCCTCCAGCGCCTCCTCCGCGTTCACGGGGTTCCAGAGCACGTCATCCAGGCGGATGGGACCCTGTGCGTCCGGGTCCTTCGTCTCGTGGAGGTGGAGGGGAGTGGGACGCTGCGACCGGTGAGCCGAGGGGGAGGCCGGTGAGACATTCATGGAATGACGCTCCGCGGGTGGGGGAACGACTTCGCATGAAAGCTTATATCAACCGGTACTTCCGGTGACACCCGCCCACCCGGGAACGGCTGCCTGGTTTCAACAGACCCCCGCGTGTTGACACTCACGCGGGGGCCTTTGTCACACTGGCGTCAAACTCAGGGCGCGGTGCCTTCGCTCACGCTACCGCCCGTCTTGCCCAGGACGTACCTGGCGAGCGCCAGGGCGTTGTTCTCGTCGACGAGGGACTCGTAGGTGGGCATCTGCGTGCCCGGCTTGAAGGACTCCGGGTTGCGGATCCACTTGGCCACTTCCTCCGGGGCCTTGCCCTTGGCGCCCTGGAGCTTGGCCTCGAAGGCCTTGCCGGGGGCGTGGCAGGTGGCGCAGCCCAGGGAGCTGAACATCTTCTCCGGGTCCGCGGAGGGCTCCGCCTTGGGACGGCCACCGGTGGGCGGCGGCACGACCTTGTCGTTGGGCTTCATGGAGCGCAGGAAGGTGTAGAGGGCCGAAAGCTCCACGTCGTCCGCGTAGCGGTACTTGGGCATGGGCGGGCGCAGGATGTAGCCGCCCGGCGTCACGCCGGTGACCATGGCGTGCTTGAACTCATCCAGCGTCCACTTGCCGATGCCGGCCGTCTCGCTGACGGTGATGTTGGGGGACAGCAGCTTGCCCTCGCCGCCCAGCGGCGCCAGGTCGAACTCGAAGCCGCCGCTGAGCACCGTGTCCGGGTGCTGCAGCTTCACGGCGCTGCCGTCGAAGCCCGGCGAGTGGCAGAAGACGCAGTCGTAGACGCTGCCGGCCAGGTAGCGGCCGTACTCCACGGAGTCCGCCGCCTTCGCGGGCACGGGCACCGCTTCCGTGCGGCCCTTGTCGTTGATGCCCATGGCGAACGCGAACACCATCCGGCCCGGGGGCGACAGCTCGGAGCGCGGCGGCTGGAACTTCTCCGGCGCGAAGTCCGGGTGGCCGGAGCGCATGAAGCCGATGACCGCCGCGATGTCCTTGTCACCCATGTTGGGGAACGCGGGCATGGGGCGGAAGTGGTGGTTCTTGTCGATGCCGTTGATCACCATCCGGGCGATCTCCTGGTCCGTCCAGGCGCCCACGCCCTTCTCCGGGTCGGAGGTGATGTTGGCGGAGTAGAACGTGCCCAGGTCCGGCGGGAAGTCGTGCATCCGGTTGCCCACGGGCTTGGTGTTGCCACCGCCCGCGTGACACTCGGCGCACACCGCGCGGAACACCTGCTCACCGCGGGCAATGCCCTCCGGCGAGCTGTCGCGCGTGATGTTGGGTAGCGCCACGTAATCGTAGGTCTTGTTGATCTTGTGGGTGGCCACGCCCATGGCGGTGCCCGCGCCAATCAGGACCAGGGCGACCAACGCACCAATGGCGATCAGGATCTTCTTCATCATGGGGAACGCTTCTCCGGATGAATGGGGACGGCACACGACGCTCCGTCCGCCCCACGGGAAGGGGTGAACGGAGCGCCAGCGTTGGGACGGGTGAGGCGGCTACTGCCCGGGCACGCAGGTGCTGGGCGGGGGAATCTGGGGCGTCGTGGAGGGCGTCTTGCCGGCCATCTGGAGGCCCGCGAACGTGACGGCGCCCGGGGCCACGGGAAGATCCAGCGGCTGGTTGAACACCCAGGGGCGGTCCTCCGGGATGCTCGTGACGGTGTCCTTCACGTCGTAGTGGACCACCGTTGGCGGTCCCGGCGGCGACGGCGGGTGGACGACGGCGACGATGCCCAGGGAGCTGTTGGGCGCGGGCGGCCCCGGCGGGATGAAGAAGCCGCGCGTGGACTGGAGCGGCGCCAGCGCCGGCGGCAGCGCGCCCGGGGGCGCCCACTCGATGTTCAGCACGCGGACCCCGGTGGCTCCCGGCCCACTGGGCACCACGGTGGTATTCGCCGCCGGCACACGGAAGACGGGGAAGCCCGGCCGGTACAGCCAGAACACCGTCACGCCGCCGAAGCGCTCCGGCTTGAGCAGGTCCGCCACCGTGGTCGCCGTACCCTCCGCGGTCAGCGTCTTGGCGACTGCCTCCAGGATGCCCTTGTCACTCATCTGCAGGGCCTCCAGGCCCACGCAGGCGCTGTGCGCGGGCACCACCGGCCGCACCGTCAGCGTGGGCACGTAGTTGCCCTCCGGCACGGGAGGCAACGGCGGCAGCGGCGGCTGTGCAGGGGCATTATTGGCCAGGGTGCCGCTCGGCGCCCCTGGCACCGCCGACGACAGCACGAAGAACGGGGCGCCCCGGCGCGTGGGCACCTTGTCCAGGGTCCAGATGCCTTTGGCGTCCGACGAAGCGACCACGCCGCTCGGCGCGAGCACCTGACCCGTGGCGCTGTCCAGCAGGGTGATGGGCACGTTCTGCACCACCGCGCGCTGCAAGAGCGGGCTGAACTCCGCGTACAGCGGCGGCAGCGGGCACTGCGCGGGCGGCGGCGCGCAGGCCGCCAGGTTGAAGAAGTAGGCCTCCGGGTCCACGGTGAAGCCCGTCAACCGGGAGGTGAGGCCCTCCGGCTCGCGGTTCTCGTAGACGGGGCGCGGCGTGAAGGTGGACGCCGCGGGGTTGGAGGAGGAGTCCTGGCAGCCGGCGTTCAGCAGGGCCGCGCCGAGGAGCGTTCCGACGAAGAGAGCTCTGTGCATGGCGGGTTGCTTCCCCTACTTCGCGGGGAGGATGTGGCTGGCGGGGAGCTGATCGCCGCCGTGGCAGGTCTGCGCGCAGTTGCCGAACTTGCTGGGCGTGCCGCGCTGGTTGAAGGCGATCTGGAAGAACTCATCCCCGTGCTGGGAGATGTGGCACGAGCCGCACAGCGCCAGGCTGGGCCGCTCCGTGCTCTTGCGCGTCAGGTGACACACGGTGCAGTCCGCGCGGTTCGCCGGGTAGCTGGGCGAGTTCATGTGGATGCGGTGCACCATCTCCTGCGTGCGGCCCACCGTGTCCGTGTCGTAGTGGTGGCAGACCTTGCAGCTCTCGATGTGGTCCACCGACAGGCCGTGGCGCAGGTTGTCCAGCGACAGCACGCCGCGGTGGCAGATCTGGCAGTTGCCCACGTTGCCCGGGTACGTCGTCGGCTCGTCCTGGCCCACCTGGAAGAAGAACGGGTTCAGCTTCGCGACGCGCTCGCCCATGGACGCGCGGTTGAACTTCACCAGCGCCACGTAGGTGCCCGGCTTCGCGTTCGCGGGCAGCGTGAACGTCTGGCGCGTGGGCCACTTGTAGTCAATGAGGCCCGGCGTCAGCCCCGTGAGCGTGGCGTCATCCAGCGTCGCGAACGGGAACGGCTTGGCGAAGAACTGCGGCTTGTCGCTGGGGTTGCCCAGGACCTGGAGGTCCTGCAGCGGGCCCGCGATGGCCACGTTGGAGATGGAGTCGTTCTCCGTGACCGTGGCGATGACGTTGGGGATGAAGGTGATCAGGCCGTTGGACTGGCCGCCGATGATCTCCCGCGCGCTGGGCAACAGGTCGCGCGAGTGCAGGTGGGCGCCCGCGCTGTCGCGCAGGTCCACGTAGACGCTCACGTCCTCGCCGGGCTTGTAGAAGCTGCCCTCCTTCGGAGGAGCGAACACCAGCCGCGAGTCCAGGCCCGGGTTGCACTGCACCGGGTTGCCGGCGTCATCCGTGCAGCTGGACGGACGCTCATCCGGGATGACGTAGGTGACCGGGAAGTAGAACGGCTTGTCCGGCAGCTGGCTCCAGGTGGCCCGGAGCGCGCCGGGGCCGGACAGGCGCGGGACGCGCAGCACCTTGAAGGGGTTGGTGCTGCCCACCATGTCCACGCGCGCGATGGTGCGGGTGATGGGGCTCTGATCCAGACCGCCCGCGAAGCCCGTCACGGTGCCCGGGTCCTTGTCCCCGGGGAAGCGCGGCGGCTTGAGGTTCTCCGACCGCCAGGAGAAGCGGCTGTGGCCGGCGTAGGGCGAGGAGGCCAGCAGCTCCGAGCGCTGGTACGTCTGGCTCGCGCGCGGGGTGCCCGTCTCGTCCAGCACCTCCACGGTGATGGTGTCGTCCTTCACCTTCTGCCAGTTCGCGTTGCCGAACTGCACCTCGCGGGTCCAGCAGTCCTCCACGGCGCCGGCGAGGCTGTAGAAGCTCCACTCGTCCGGCCCCTGGTTGACGTTGGTCCAGTCCAGCCCCGCGAAGACGGACTGGTTCTTGATCCACGCCAGCGCGGCGGTCTGGTCGTTGGGGTTGTTGTGCTGGTTGACCACGGTCTCCGACACGGAGAACTGGTTCAGGAAGTACTGCGTGTCGGACAGGATCTGCATCGTCCCCTGGGGGGGCGACAGCGTCAGCGGGTTCTGCGCGAGCGGCGTGATGCACACGTCCGGGTACGGGACGTTCACGCCGTTCTTCGCGACCATCTGCCCGTTGGGAAGAAACGCGCAGCCGTTGATGTACTGGAGGCTGAGGCGGACCGCGCCGGAGTTGAGCCCCTGGTACGGGTCAAACCGCTTGGCGCCGCGGCCCGTGGTGGAGCCCTCGTCGTCGGTGACCTTGAGGAGGTTGCAGGACAGCAGGGGCACCAGCAGGGCGCACCATGCGCTCTTCAGCAGGATTGAGCGGTTCATGGAAGACGAGGCCGGAAGCAATCAGGGGGAGGAAAGGGAGCAGGTGTCCTCACGCGCGGGCCCACGCGACCCACCCTTCCCGACGCCGCCAGCGCTCCGCCTCGCGGAGTCGGTAAGGCCCGGTAAGGGTTGGGAGGAGAACACCTCATCGCTCCGAACTGACCACATTATGAGAGTCCGCGCAATTCGTGGACTTCAGTTCACGGTGAGCCCCGCTGACAGCAGGAGCGCGAAGACGAGCCCCAGGGCGGCGGTCTTCCCCAGGTGCGGGTTGAGCGCGCCGCCGTCCTCGCGCCAGATGGCGCGGATCTGCATCACCGCCAGTGGCAGCGCCACCAGCGGGAAGAGCCAGGCCCGGGGGTGTTCCGGCGTCAGGGCCCAGGCCAGCACCGGCAGCACGAACGCGCCCCCCACCGCCACCGTGTACTCCCACCGCCCGAAGCGCTGGCCGAAGCGCACCACCAGCGTGCGCTTGCCGGCGGCGACGTCCGTCTTGCGGTCGCGCAGGTTGTTCACCGCGAGGATGCCCGCGGAGAACAGCCCCATGGCCAGCCCCGCCAGCAGCACGGCCGGCGTGACGTGGTGGGTGAGCACGACGTAGCTGCCGCTCACGCCCAGGAGCCCGAAGATGATCAGCACCAGCACGTCCCCCAGGCCCAGGTAGCCCAGGGGCATGGGGCCCGCCGAGTAGAAGACCGCGCCCGCCAGGCAGAAGGCGCCTCCCGCGAACACGGTCCAGCCCTCCGCCTGGGTCAACAGCAGCAGCGCCAGCGACGAACCGGTGAACGACAGCGCCGCGGCCGTCGCCACCTCGCGCGCGGTGAGCCACCCCTTCTGCGTGACGCGCGCGGGGCCCAGGCGGGCGTCGGTGTCCGCGCCCCGCTCGAAGTCCGCGTAGTCGTTCACCAGGTTGCTGACGATCTGCATGAGCACGAAGCCCACCAGGAACGTGAGCGCCGGAGCGAGCCGCCACTGTCCCTCCGCGTTGGCGAAGGCCCAGCCCAGCACGGTGGGCGCGATGGAGGCCGTCAACGTCTTGGGCCGCAGCGCGAGCCACCAGACGCGGAACAGCGGGGGTTTCACTTCAAGTGCGACACTCGACGATGGGGGGTTCGGAGTGGCCATGGATGTCCGGGCGGGGGAACAGCACGGACACGGTAAAGCTCTAGTTACCGCGAAGACAAGAGGACTGAATGAGTCACATCGAACCCACTGATGTTTCAGCTGTGACCTGATTTCCCCGGCTCATGATGATGCAACATGTCGACAGCGCGCCCCGCCAACGAAAGAGATAAAGACAGACGCCAGTCTTGTTTCATGTGAATTCCAGAACACCTGCTCTCCATCGAGGATGCGCGCTCGCGCTCCAATGGCTCGCAGGTGACGGTGGAGGGCTTCGCCATCCAGGACGACACCGGCGGCCTCTACGTGAAGCTGGAGGAGAAGCTGTCCTTCGGGCTGGGGGCCCGACCGCCACGCCCTGACAGCAGGCAGGCGCCCCTGGGTATGTAGCACCCCAGATACCAGTCAAGCGGCCGCCGGGCCGTTGGCTTTCGTGCAGGACTCCTGATGTGTGCCTGCGTCCGGATGCACGAAAGCCAACGTGCGCCCGGTGAGCGGACAGGCGGGCAGGTTCCAAGCGTACGGGCAGTGCCAATCCATCCGGGTCCCTGGCGGACGAACGAGGGCTGGCATGGACGGACTTCGAGGAACAGCAGCGGTCTTGCTCGCTTGCGCGGGCCTGTGGACCCCGGGAACCGTGTGGGCACAGGCACCCGGCGAGGACGACTCCGACGTGATGTCGGAGGAGAAGCTGGAGGCCCTGCTCGACACGCCCACGGCGCAGCCTTCCCAAGACGAGGTGACGGCGGAGGCCTTCGGGCCGGAGCGCCTGGCGCCCTACTTCGCGGAAGGCCTGCTGGCCCAGGCGAAGGCGGAGTACAACCGGGGCCGGTACAAGTCCGCGCGGGCGCTGCTCGCGACGGAGTCTCCCCCTTCCCTCCCCGGCCGCTTCCTCCAGGCGCAGGCCGCGTTCCTCGCGCGCGACTACACGAGCGCCGCGGCGGAGTTCACCGCGCTCGCGGAGGACTACGGCCCCTTGCGCGACCACTGCCTGATGAAGGCCGCGCAGGCGCATGAGCGGCTGCACAAGCCGCTGCGCGCGGCGGAGCAGTACGGCGCGGTGAGCCCGGGCTCGCCGCTCTATCCGGAGGCCCGCTTCACCATGGCGCGCGTGCTCAAGCGCCAGCTGAAAATCCCCGAGGCGCTGGCCGCGCTCCAGGAGTTCATCGACAGCCGGCAGGCCCGCGGTCCGGACGCGCCGCGGATGAAGGCGCTGCTCGCGTACTGCGACCTGGCGCGAGCGGCCGGCCAGTACAACGCGGAGCACCGCGCGCTGTTGGAGGTCTGGGCCACCGCGCCCCTGTCCAGGGAGGCGGACCGCGCGCGCACCCTCTTGCGCGACCTGCCCCTGCCCATGAAGTGGCGCGTGCGCCGCGCGGAGGCGCTGGTGGAGCTGCACCAGAACGTCGCCGCCATGAACATGCTGGCCCGCTCCGGCCCTCGCACGGAGCTGCCGGATGAGCTGGCCTGCCGCGCGCAGCTCACCCTGGGCCGCGCCCTGCGCAAGGAGCGCCAGCACCGCCGCGCCATCCAGGTGCTGGAGCCGGTGGCGCGCGAGTGCCAGTCCCCGGAGCAGCGGCCGCAGGCGCTCTACCTGCTGGCCTATTCGCAGTCGGTGGTGCAGCCGGAGGCGGCGGTGGAGACCTACGCCACGCTGGCGCGCGACTATCCGGATCACGGCTACGCGGACGACGCGCTCTTCTTCGAGGCCTGGACGCAGCAGCGCCTGAGCCGCGCGGACGAGGCGCTGGAGAACTACGAGGCGCTGGCGAAGCGCTACCCGGCCGGCAACTTCGCCGCCGAGGCCCTCTTCCGCGCCTTCTGGCTGCACCTGCGCAAGGGCGAGACGCAGCCGGGCCTGGCGTCGCTGATGGCGGTGGAGCAGCTGCCGGAGGCCGCGCGCACCGACGACGCCCTGTGGCGCGCGCGCTACTGGCAGGCGCGGGTCCAGGAGAACGGCGGCGCACTGGACGCGGCGCTCGCGCGCTACGAACTCATCGCCACCGAGCGCCCCACGGCCTGGTACGGGCTGCTGTCCCGCACGCGCCTGGCGCAGCACGCGCCGGAGCGGCTGGCGCGGCTGACGGAGGCCGCTGCCCAGCCCATGGCCGCGAAGACGGTGAACACCGCCGCGCCGGCCAGCGACGAGGTCTGGCCCCTGCCCCCGGGTCCGCTCCAGAAGGACGCGCGCTTCGCCGCGGGCGTGGAACTCTTGCGCCTGGGACAGCCGGGCGTGGTGGAGGAGCTGCTGGCGGTGGACACGCGCGGCCTGGCGGAGGCGCCCGCGCGGCTGCTCTACCAGACCATGCGCCGCACCGGCCGGGGCCGGGCCACGCGGCAGGTGGCCCGCGTGACGCTGCGCCAGGAGGCCGCCGGCCCCTTGAGCGCCGCGTCCCGTCCGGTGTGGGAGGCGACGTGGCCGCTCGCGTTCCGGCCGCTCATCCAGGGCTACTCGAAGGCCGCGCGCGTGGACCCCGACCTGCTCCAGGGCCTCATCCGCGAGGAGAGCCGCTTCAACCCGACCGCGCGCTCCTCCACCGGCGCGCTGGGGCTCGCGCAGCTCATGCCCACGACGGCGAAGCAGGTGGCGGACTCGCTCAAGCTGGCGTCCTTCGACGTGTCTTCGCTGCTGCAGCCCGCGCAGAACATCCGGCTGGGCGCGACGTACCTGGGCTCGCTGCTCAAGCACTTCGACGGCAACCCCGCCTACGCGGTGGCCGCCTACAACGCGGGCCCGGCGGCGGTGGAGCGCTGGCGCAAGGCCCTGCCGGACGCGGAGCTGGACGAGTGGGTGGAGCACATCGCCTTCGATGAGACGCGCGACTACGTGAAGCGCGTGCTCAGCAGCTACAGCGCCTACAAGCTGCTGTACGCGAACGAGGTCCCCGCCTCCTTCGCGCCGGCGCGCAAGGCCCCGCTGGAGGCCACGCGCACGCCCAGGGTCAGCCCCGCGGCGGGCGTGGGCGGCAGCGGCCGCAACGTGGCGACGCCCACGTCCACCATCTCCGGAGGACGCTAGACGCACGACGCCGGACGGGACACGAACTCCCGTCCGGCGCGGTCCTGACTACTTCACGCCCGTGGGCAGGGTGATGGACTCCGACCGGATGGTGTACTGGCCGGCGACAGCGTTCGTGTCGATGCCCGTGAAGTGGCGGTACGGGTACGCGCCATCCGCGATGGTCTCGATGAACTCCACCGAGTCACCGGTGATGGACTTGCCGTCGATGTCCACGGTGAAGGTGTTCTTCTCCGACTCCACGCGCCACACGCACGCGCCCACGTTCGTGTCCGCGGAGCCGGTGGACAGCCCGTCGATGTCGAAGTCGTTCAGGAAGTGGTGGTGCATCTCCGCCCAGCGGAGGAAGTCCCGCCAGTTGTGGAAGACGATCATCATCCCGGCCGGCTGGTGGCTGGTGCCCTGGAGCACGCCGCCCCGGTAGATGTTCATCCGGTACGCGGAGCCGCCCGGCGAGCCCGTGAACGTCGGGGCCATGGCGACCGTGTTCGCCTCGCGGCCCGGCGTCACCTTCAGCGTGCTGACGACCTGGTCGCCATCGCGCGCGGCCAGCTGGTAGCCGCCCTTGTCGCCCAGGCTGAAGGCCACGCGCTGCTCCCACTTCACGGCCTGCGTGAAGTTGCTGGAGACGCCGTCCTTCTGGGTCAGCAGCTTGGACACCGCCAGGCCGTCCGCCACCGAGTCGAGCCGCGCCTGGCCCAGCGCGCAGCTGGTGATGCCCTCGAACTTCTTCACGCACTGGGACGCAGCGGACTCCTGCGCGCTCAGCGAGCCGGAGGCCTGACCGTCGTCACCGCCCGCGCAGCCCGTGATGCTCAGCAGCATGGAAGCCAGCAGGAGACCCGTCCTCTTCAGATGCATGCACTACCTCTTGGTGTGGGGTGGACTGCACGCCGCCCCACTGCACCCCGCGCGCCAACACCTGGAGTCCGTCTTTTTTCACTCTTGCCATTCATTGTCTGAGAAGACGGAGTAGCGCCGGATGTCACATGAAACATGTGTTTTTGTAACAAGCCGGGTCTCACACGGAGCGTCAGGCCCTCGCACCTGGGGGCGGATTTTGACGGGGCGCACAACTTCCGCCCGGGTCGGATGGATAATGAGGGGAGCGCGGTTTCATCCCCCCGGACCCCCACCATGGCCTCGAAGATCAACGACAGCTCGCGTCCCCTCACCTCCGTCTCGCGGCTGTCCTCCCAGGACGCCCGGCCCGCGGACGCGAAGTCCCGGAACCGCCCCCTCGCGTTCAAGGACGGCTTCGAGTCCTCCGGCTCGCGCCCCGCGCCCGGCAAGCCGCCGGTGCTGTCGCTGCCCGCGCCGCCTCCCATCCTGTCCCTGCCCGCGCCCACCACCCCGGCGCCGGTGCCGCCCACGGAGCCCACCGAGCCCACCGAGCCCGGCGCGTCGCTCGACTCGGATCCGATGAAGCACCTCGAGTACCTCGCCTCGGACGCGCTGGCGGGGCGTGACAGCCCCTCCGCGGGCCTGGACGCGGCCTCCGCCTACGTGCAGGCGCACGCGGAGAAGTACGGGCTCATCGGGCCCAACTCCAACAACCCGGAGAACCCCTTCCAGCAGAAGTTCAACGTCTACTCCTGGCTGGGCGCGGGCGCCCCGGGCGAGACGGCCGGCGCGGCCCACGCCGGGCACAAGCAGTTCGGCCACACGGCGTTCCAGGAGGGCTTCTACCTGGACGAGAAGATGCCCAAGGAGACGCTGAAGCTGCTCAACCAGCAGTACGAGCAGACGATGAAGGCGTCGGGCCAGTCCGTGGTGCCGGCGCGCTCGGGCAAGCAGCGCGGCGTGGAGGAGCTCAAGCAGGTGGCCACCGCCACGGGCCAGGCGGTGAACACCATGGCCCTGCTGCCCGGCACGGGCCCGCACAAGGACGAGGTCATCGTGGTGATGGCCCACCTGGACCACGAGGGCGTGGACCGCAAGGGCAACGCGTACAACGGCGCGGACGACAACGCGTCCGGCAGCGCGGTGCTGATGGCGGCGGTGCCGGAGCTGGCGGAGGCCGCGAAGAACGGCGAGCTGGACCGCTCCGTGCTGTTCATCTGGACGGGCGCGGAGGAGAAGGGCCTCGTCGGCTCGCAGTACTTCGTGGACCACCCCATCCCCGGCCTGGAGCTCAAGAACATCGCGGGCGTCATCAACACGGACATGGTGGGCCGCTGGGATGATCAGCGCCTGTCCGTGGTGGACACCAACACCAAGGGCCAGCCCAACTACTTCCGCGACGTGGTGGACCAGGCGAACCAGCAGCTGGCGGATCCGTTCGACCGCATCAACCGCGACATCAACGGCTACCGGGACCGGCAGGACGGCGCGTCCTTCGGGCGCAAGGGCGAGGACGTCCTCTTCCTCTTCGAGGGCCTGTCCAACCCCAACGGCGGCGGCGACCTCATCCCCGAGTACCACCGGCAGGATGACGACATCGAGAAGATCATCGAGGACAACGGCGGCAACAAGCCGCGCCGCGTGAAGGACCTGCTCCTCAACGTCATCAACATCGCGGCGAACCGCACGACGGAGACGCCGGAGCCGAAGAAGTAGTGCGCGGCCTCCCGCCGGAAGGAGCACTTCCGGCGGGGACGACGGACCGCTAGGCCGCCAGCTTCTCGCTGCTCCGGGCCACGGGCGCGCCGGAGAGCGCGGCGACCTCGTGCTCGCTCAGCACGAGCTTCTCTTCGGATCCGCTCCAGACGAACGGGATGCCGGGCTGACGGTAGAGGTTCGCGGGGATCTCCTGCGCCAGCTGCGCGTGCAGCTCCGGCAGCTTGGACCAGTGCAGCCCGTGCCGCGTGTGATGCGCGGTGTGGTAGCCCAGGTTGCCCGTCATCAGGTTGTAGCCCTTGTGGAGGATGTTGTACGAGGCCTCCGAGTGGTTGGCCGTCTCCAGCCCCACGTGGTGGAAGTACGTCGCCCAGGTCGTCACGTAGAGCGACGCCATCATGGGCAAGAGGAACACGAAGAGCGCGTTGTAGGGGTTCACCCAGAACAGCGCCGCCAGCAGCACCACCTGGAGCACGGCCATCCCCACGAACGTGCGCAGCGCCTTGGGGTGGTGCTTCTTCCCCACCTGGAACGCGCGCGGGTACGCGGTCAGCGCCGTGCCCAGCGAGTACTCCACCTCGCTCATCGTCGAGCCGTCATCGCGCTTCCAGCGCGACTCGTCCTGCGCCTGGTCCAGGTAGTTCTTGTGGTGGCCCAGCACGTGGTGGAGGAACCACGCCTGCGACGTCACGCCCGTCTGGAACCCGAAGACGATCTCCAGCAGGCGGTTGGGCAGCGTGTGCTTGAAGAAGGACAGGTGCTGGTGGTGGTGGTTCCACGAGCAGATCCATCCCTTGGGGATGATGCCCAGGCCGAACCACAGCACCGGCACCCACCAACTGGTGGCCGTGAGGAACACCGTCACATCGAGCGCGAAGACGCCAAGGAACATCAGGACCGGGATGCGGTCTTCAGGGTGCCGGAACAGGGTCATGGGCTTCCGAGACAAGTGGGCCGGGGCAAAAATGCCGCTTTTCCAACTGTAGGCTGCATTCCCCACCCCGAAC
>NZ_RAWL01000958.1:0-492 GCF_003668885.1 Corallococcus sp. AB049A
CCCAGCCAGAACGCCGACGGCGACGTCATCGACATCGCGCTGCACACCATCACCGTGCAGAACTTCGACAAGACCATCACCACCATCCCCACCAAGAAGCTGGTGACCGAGTCGTTCAAGAACTGGCGCGGCATGCAGGAGGCCGGCGGGCGCCGGATCAAGCGCGCGCTGTACCTGGACCAGCACAGCGTCGGCTTCCTGGACGAGGGTGACCTGGCCTTCCTCGGCGAGTTCGCGCTGCTGCGCGACTACCTGCGCGACAAGGAACAGGAACTGGGGCAGTGGAACGGGCGCCTGCGCGAGCAGGGCGTGGCCGAGGTCAACAGCCGCCGCGTGACCAACCTGGGTACGTTCCGGGCCTATGTGGAGCGCTACCTGCGCAGCCACCCGGGCATCCATACCGACATGACCCTGCTGGTACGGCAGCTGCAGCCGACCACCGAGGGCCTGCCGCTGGAGCTCTACTGCTTCACCCGCAGTACTGCCTGGGCC
>NZ_RAWL01000959.1:0-492 GCF_003668885.1 Corallococcus sp. AB049A
CCTTAGTGCCCTTAGGGAATAAAATTGGTGCATTGCTCATAAAAATCATATTTAGTATTTAATTTGATTTCAATTGAAAAAAGTGCTCATAAGGATAATCTCTGAACAGTTGGGAAGGTTTGGTGGTAGTAGCGATCTGGGCCACACACATGGGCGTGATTATTTCACCCGACATTTAAAGCTTAAAAACCGTTGTAATTCGGTTCTTATGATGTTGTACTTATTTCAACAATCGCATGCATTTTGACAGCGCCTCTTCCTGGCTGCTGCACGCTTGTCCGAGAAGCGTTGTCCCGACGAGGAGTGTCGACCAACCTAAGGACGGTGTAAAGGCGTCTCTGTTATAACGACATTGGGAAGTGGTATGGTTACTGCCTTAATAATAATAGGTCGTCTCAAAGCATTATTTCTTTTCGCATATTTTATAATTATTATTTACATTATTCAAAGACGGTGCTGCTTATGGTTCAGTCAGAACTAACTCTTGTTTTA
>NZ_RAWL01000960.1:0-490 GCF_003668885.1 Corallococcus sp. AB049A
AGCTGCGACCGCGCCTTCGCCATGACCAGCAGCCTGACCTGCATGCTGCTGGCCGCGCTGACCGTGTTCGATCGTTCGCCGTGGGATGCGCGCGTGACGCGCCTGAAGCAGATCGCCGCGCTGGCCCGCGAAGGCCTGGCGCAGTGGGATGCACCGGTGGCGACACTGGCGCAGCGCCCGTTCAACCGCATCATCTACCTCGGCAGCGGCCCGCTGGAAGCACTGGCACGCGAGTGCGCGCTGAAGGTGCTGGAGCTCACCGCTGGCCGCGTGCTGGCGCTGGCCAACACACCCCTGGGCTTCCGTCATGGCCCGAAGTCGACGCTGGATGGCAACACCCTGGTGGTGGTGCTGCGCAGCGTGCAGCCGCTGGCGCGCCGCTACGAACAGGACCTGCTGGAAGAACTGCGCCGCGACGGCGTGGCCGGCCAGGTGCTGGCGATCGGTCCGCATTCGGACATCGGCGCCGACGACGAATACACCCTCACCG
>NZ_RAWL01000961.1:0-490 GCF_003668885.1 Corallococcus sp. AB049A
GCCCCCGCCCGGGCGTCCGCCCCAGCCGCCCAGCAGGTGCAGCTCGAAGCCGCCGTCCGGGTTCCTGCGGCTCACCACGACGGCCGTGCCGTCCAGGTGCGTCAGCGTCACCGGCTTCGACGTGCCTCCAGCCCTTCCCCAATCATGCGCGGCGGACAGCGACAGCGTGTAGCGCGAGGGGTGAGGAGGCTGGCCGAGGAGGACGTGCTGCACGTCCAGCGCGACCTCCGCGCCCATCAGACGCGCGCCCAACACGTCCGAGGCGAAGGCCTCCGTGTACAGCGGGCCCAGCCTGCCCGTCACCACCGCCCCGGCCGGGTGGTAGTCGGGGTTGCCCCGGTTGTTGTAGCGCCGCACCAGGTGCCCGGACAGCAACGTGTACGACTCCAGGGCGCCCATCCACAGGGAGTTGGGTGCGTCACCGCCCACCGTGAGCATGCGCACCACCTGCCCCCAATCGGACAGCGTGTCCCAGTCCTCCTTCCGCACC
>NZ_RAWL01000962.1:0-489 GCF_003668885.1 Corallococcus sp. AB049A
TCCCTATAGTATCGGGAGTCTTCATACTCGACAGGCCTGCGAGCATACTCTTGGTCACGAAGATGACGAGGGTCGTCTTCGTATGGTAATCGTCTACGGTCATACTCTCGATCGTATTCCCGATCCAAATAACGAGCTCGATCATAGTCGTATTCCTGGGGACGGCGGTACGGTGGGAGATCCTCACGACGGGACATACGGTCATAGTCATCCTCGTAGCGCCCTGACTCTTGTCTGGGCAGCTCCGACGATAGCAGAGGGACTCTCGGTGCGACATCCTGTGATTCAGCATCCAGTGGCCTCCTCAGATTTCTCTCATCATCAAGTTCTCGGCGTCCCGTAGTGTAAGGTGCGGGCTCTGGGGCTTCGGGACCCGTTTCTCTCCCAAGAAGTCTTCGATCGTCACGCTCTCGGCGTTCCTGTGCGTACTCTCCGCCGTATCGGTGAATGGCTCCCTCCCGAGGTCCCCGAGAGTTCCCAGGTCCGGAC
>NZ_RAWL01000963.1:0-489 GCF_003668885.1 Corallococcus sp. AB049A
GAATGCGAGCAGGCGTGCCTGCATGTCCTTGACCTTGGGCGTGTAATCGAAATTCATGGTGTCTCCTCAGTACATCGAACAAGCGCCCCGAACGGGCAACCATCAAATCAGTGCAGACGGGCTCGGCCCCATGCATTAAACATGTCCGCCGAGCACTGCAAATACGGCACTCGCGCGCGCAATCAGCCGGTCGCCGCGATGAAAGAGCGCCTGTGCAAAGGCCAGCTTGCTGCCCGTGCGCAATCCTTCCGGGGTGATCTCGATCCAGTCGCCTTCTCCGGCAGAGGCGATGAAATCCACCGTCAGGCTTGCGGTCGACATGGCTAGCGCGCCGCCGGTGCCTTCGCCAGGCTCAGCCAGGCAATAACCGAGCGCCGCATCGGCCAGCGATGCCACCACGCCGCCATGCAGGATGCCGCGTCGATTCAGGTGGTGATGCTGCACGTGAAAACCCATCACCATCGACGCGCCCATTCCCTTGGCATACAC
>NZ_RAWL01000965.1:0-488 GCF_003668885.1 Corallococcus sp. AB049A
GTTTCCATGCGGGACACTCCCGGAGCGGTCGCCGGGGACGTCGCGAAGGCCGGCGTCTCCAGCGGGGGCAGGATGGCCGGGTCGTCCATGACGGGCAGGCCCGGAGTGGCGTCCCGGTGAGCATCCATCACGGGCAGGCCGGACGAGGCCTGGGGTGCATCCCAATGCTCGGCGGCCGACGGTCCGGAGGCCTCGCGATGGGGAAGACCGGACGAAGCCGGGGCCTGCGCGGGGGCGTCCATCCGGGGAAGACCGGGAGCACCCGGGACCGCGGCGTTACCGCGAGGCTGGGCCGAAGCGGCGTGGGGGCGGGGAATGAGCGGCTCGGTGCCGTAGGCCGGCGTGGGCGCGGAGCCCGGACGCGGCTCCATGGGAGGCACCGGAGGCTGCGCGGCGCGGGGCACGGCGACGCCGGGGTTCTGGAAGCTGGCCTCGGACAGGGCCGAGGTGGGCGCGGCGCGCGGAGGCACGGGGGCGGCGGCCATCGG